>NZ_JBHXLU010000028.1:56929-112926 GCF_042720695.1 Streptomyces sp. NPDC058457
CGTTTTGGGGCGTTCCAACCTTGCGGGGCTCTCTGGGCGCGGCGGGGGTCGCCGCGGCCGGGGCCGGCCCGCCGGCGAGGCTCGGTCGACGGGGCTCAGCGCTTCTTGGCTGCGGCCTTCGGCGTGCTCAGACGGCTGCCGTTCCAGTCCTTGCCGACGCTGACGCTCTTGGTCTGCGAGAGGCCCGCGGTGGTCACCGCGTCACCGATGTCGCTCGGCTCGATATAGCCGTCGCGGCCGGTCTTCGGTGTCAGCAGCAGGATCGCGCCACCCTCTTCGAGGTAGCTGAGGGCGTCGACCAGCGCATCCGTCAGGTCACCGTCCTCGTCGCGGAACCACAGCACCACGGCGTCGGCCACGTCGTCGTAGTCCTCGTCCACCAACTCGGTACCGGTGGTCTCTTCGATGGACTCGCGGAGCTCCTGGTCGACGTCGTCGTCGTAGCCGATCTCCTGGACCACCTGCGCCGGCTGGAACCCCAGCCTGGCGGCAAGGGTCCGCTCCTCCGCGTGGTCCGCGGTCGCGCTCACGGGTTGCCTCCTGATCATGTCTTGGTGATGAACTCAGCCACGCGCGTGCGCGAAGCATTGGCCGTAGTCCACACGGGCGGGACGGATCGCGCAAGTACCCGGCCGTTCAGACCGCCGAAACGGTGACGATCCCGGCCGTGTCGCCGCAACTCCCGGCACCGTATCGCGGATGCCTGTGACACACACCACTCCCTTTTGCCCGCTATGTACCTTTCGGAATCATCCTCACATACGGTGGTCGAACGAGTTTGCCAAGCGCGTCACACCCCGGGCGTATCGTTGCGTTTTGGCCGGTCCCGAGTTACCTCACGGTAGAGATGACGTGTGCTGCCCCGGGGTGGACGATGGACAGCGGTGCAGGCAAGACGCAGGGAAACCCGGAAAAAACAGGGAATCAGTGGCCCTCTGACAGGTAAGGAACAGCGTGGCTTCCGGATCCGATCGCAACCCGATCATCATTGGCGGCCTTCCGAGTCAGGTTCCTGACTTCGATCCCGAGGAAACCCAGGAGTGGCTCGACTCGCTCGACGCCGCCGTGGACGAGCGCGGCCGGGAGCGGGCCCGCTATCTGATGCTCCGCCTGATCGAGCGTGCCCGCGAGCGGCGCGTGGCGGTGCCCGAGATGCGCAGCACGGACTACGTCAACACGATCCCGACCCGGGCCGAGCCGTTCTTCCCCGGCAACGAGGAGATCGAGCGCAAGGTCCTCAACGCCACCCGCTGGAACGCCGCGGTGATGGTCTCCCGCGCGCAGCGCCCGGGCATCGGCGTCGGCGGCCACATCGCCACCTTCGCGTCCTCGGCCTCCCTCTACGACGTCGGCTTCAACCACTTCTTCCACGGCAAGGACGACGGCCACGGCGGCGACCAGGTCTTCTTCCAGGGCCACGCCTCCCCCGGCATCTACGCGCGCGCCTTCCTGCTCGACCGGCTCAGCGAGACCCAGCTGGACGGCTTCCGCCAGGAGAAGTCGAAGTACCCGGACGGCCTCTCCAGCTACCCGCACCCGCGCTCGATGCCGGACTTCTGGGAGTTCCCGACGGTGTCGATGGGCCTCGGCCCGATCGGCGCGATCTACCAGGCGCGGATGAACCGCTACATGCACGCGCGCGGGATCGCCGACACCTCCAAGTCGCACGTCTGGGCGTTCCTCGGCGACGGCGAGATGGACGAGCCCGAGTCGCTCGGCCAGCTCTCCATCGCCGCCCGCGAGGGCCTGGACAACCTGACCTTCGTCGTCAACTGCAACCTCCAGCGGCTCGACGGCCCGGTGCGCGGCAACGGCAAGATCATCCAGGAGCTGGAGTCGGTCTTCCGGGGCGCCGGCTGGAACGTGATCAAGCTGGTCTGGGACCGCACCTGGGACCCGCTGCTCGCCCAGGACCGCGACGGCGTGCTCGTCAACAAGATGAACACGACCCCCGACGGTCAGTTCCAGACCTACGCCACCGAGTCCGGCGCGTACATCCGCGACCACTTCTTCGGGGACGACCAGCGGCTGCGCGCCATGGTCGAGCACATGAGCGACGACCAGATCCTGCACCTGGGCCGCGGCGGCCACGACCACCGCAAGATCTACGCGGCGTTCAAGGCGGCCACCGAGCACCGGGGCCAGCCGACGGTCATCCTGGCCAAGACGATCAAGGGCTGGACGCTGGGCCCGAACTTCGAGGGCCGCAACGCCACGCACCAGATGAAGAAGCTGACGGTCGCCGACCTCAAGGGCTTCCGGGACCGCCTGCACCTGCCGATCTCCGACAAGGAGCTGGAGTCCGGTCTGCCGCCGTACTACCACCCGGGCCGGAACTCGGAGGAGATCCAGTACATGCACGACCGGCGCAAGGGCCTCGGCGGCTACGTCCCGACCCGCGTCGTACGCTCCAAGCCCCTCGCACTCCCGGACGACAAGACGTACGCGACCGTGAAGAAGGGCACGGGCCAGCAGTCCATCGCGACAACGATGGCCTTCGTCCGTCTCCTCAAGGACCTCATGCGGGACAAGGAACTCGGCCGCCGCTTCGTGCTGATCGCACCGGACGAGTACCGCACGTTCGGCATGGACTCGTTCTTCCCGAGCGCGAAGATCTACAACCCGCTCGGCCAGCAGTACGAGGCCGTGGACCGCGACCTCCTCCTCGCCTACAAGGAGTCCCCGACCGGCCAGATGCTGCACGACGGCATCTCGGAGGCGGGCTGCACGGCCTCCCTGATCGCCGCGGGCTCGGCCTACGCCACGCACGGCGAGCCGCTGATCCCGGTCTACGTCTTCTACTCGATGTTCGGTTTCCAGCGCACCGGCGACCAGTTCTGGCAGATGGCCGACCAGCTGTCGCGCGGTTTCGTCCTGGGCGCGACCGCCGGCCGTACGACCCTGACCGGCGAGGGCCTCCAGCACGCGGACGGCCACTCCCAGCTGCTGGCCTCGACGAACCCCGCCTGCGTCGCTTACGACCCGGCGTACTCGTACGAGATCGCGTACATCGTCCAGGACGGCCTGCGCCGCATGTACGGCGGCGACGCGGACCACCCGCACGGCGAGGACGTCTTCTACTACCTGACCGTCTACAACGAGCCGATCCAGCACCCGGCCGAGCCGGCCGACGTGGACGTCGAGGGCATCCTCAAGGGCGTGCACCGGATCAGCGCGGGCACGGCGGGCACGGTCGCGGCGCAGATCATGGCGTCGGGCGTGGCGGTCCCGTGGGCCGTCGAGGCCCAGAAGATCCTCGCGGAGGACTGGAACGTCAAGGCCGACGTCTGGTCCACCACCTCCTGGAACGAGCTCCGGCGCGAGGCCGTGGCCTGCGAGCAGCACAACCTGCTGCATCCGGAGGAGGAGCAGCGGACGCCATGGGTGACGCAGAAGCTGAGCGGCGCCGAGGGTCCGTTCGTGGCCGTGTCCGACTGGATGCGATCGGTTCCGGACCAGATCGCGCGCTGGGTGCCGGGCACGTACCAGTCGCTGGGCGCCGACGGGTTCGGCTTCGCCGACACGCGGGGCGCGGCGCGCCGCTTCTTCCACATCGACGCGCAGTCGATCGTGGTCGCGGTGCTGACCGAACTGGCCCGTGAGGGCAAGCTCGACCGCTCGGTGCTCAAGCAGGCCATCGACCGGTACCAGCTGCTGGACGTCACGGCGGCGCACCCGGGCGCGGCGGGCGGCGACGCGTAGCCCCTGACGGGCGGACGGACCGAGGGCGGCGGAACTGTGGTCTCCGCCGCCCTCGCGGGTTCCTTACGATGCGCACATGAAGGAACAGTCCGCGCAGGCTCGTTGGGAGCAGCTCACTCAACGGCCGTTGCTGGCACTCGCGGTGGCTTTCGCCGTCGCCTACGCCCTGCCGATCGTGGACCGTTCGGCCGGGCATGTCCTCACCTCCGCGTGCACGGTGGCGGAGTGGGTGGTGTGGGGTTCCTTCGCCGTGGACTACCTCATACGGCTGGCTCTCGCACCCCGCCGCAGGGAGTTCGTGCGCACGCACTGGATAGACCTGTGCGCGGTGGTGCTGCCGCTGCTCCAGCCGCTGCGGCTGCTGCGGCTCGTCGCGACGCTGATGCTGGTGGGGCGGCGGGCCCGGATGGCCTCGCAGATCCGGCTGACGACGTATGTCGTGGGTGCGGTGGTCGGGCTGCTGATGTTCGGGTCGCTGGCCGTGCTGTCGGTGGAACGCGACTCGCCGAACGGGAACATCCGGACACTGGGTGACGCGCTGTGGTGGTCGTTCACGACGATGACCACGGTGGGGTACGGGGACCACGCGCCGACGACGGGGCTGGGCCGGATGATCGCGGTGGGCCTGATGCTCTCCGGGATCGCCCTGCTGGGTGTGGTGACGGCGAACATCGCGACGTGGTTCATCGCGCGGTTCGAGAAGGACGATGTGGAGGAGCGGCGGCAGACGGAGGCGATCGGGATGCTGACCGAGGAAGTGCGGGCCCTCAGGGCCGAGGTCGCCGCCCTGCGCGAGGGGGTGGGGGCGGGGGGCGGGGTACGCTCACCGGCGCTGGCCGGGTGCCGCTGCGCCCACCCGTGCCGCCCCACCAGCACGACTGCCCGCAGCTAGGAAGCTGACGCGACCGCAGCGCCCCGTAAGGGGCGCTGGGGGTACCCCCGGCCGAAGGCTGGGGGAGGAACTGCGCGACCAGCCCCCACCGGGCCGCGGGTCAGAGCGATACGCCACCAGCGCCGACGTGAGCGGGGGTACCCGCGCGTTCGTTGCCCGAAGCTTGCCATCATCAACTCCTCTGTCCTCATGGACCGTTCGGGTTGATGACCGGGTACCCCCGTTCCGCGTGCGCAGACCTGCCCGCGCGCTGCCCCCCTCCAGCAGCGCGCCGCGGCCCGGCGTCCTCCCATGCCCTGCGGAGGACTTGACCCACTGTGACCTGCGGCGCGCACCGAGGGCGAGGAATCTTTAGCGGAGTCACCCTGATAGGTGAACTCCGCCTGGAGATGCCTCAGATGTGGCCCACGCCCGCGTCAGTACCCGCGTTCTCGCCGCGCTTGGTGAGCAGCGCGACCAGGATCGCGACCGCCGCCACACCCGCCGCGACTGCCGGTGTCCGCCTTCAGCGTGGACATGCCGTACATGGCGATCGCGGTGGCCGCCATGCCGCCCGCCAGCGGGATGCGCGGGCCGAGCCGGGCGACCCCGGCCCTGTTCGCCGCCCGCCTGCGGCGGCAGGCGGAGACGGAGGAGGAGAGCGCGCGGATCATCGCCGAGCGGGAGGGCGTCGACCCGGACACCGGCCCCCGGCCGCGGCTCGTGGTCGCCGTGTTCGGCGCGGTCATCCGGGTCACCGAGCGGCACTGGCCGGTCGGCGAGGACTTCAGCGTCACGGTGATCCGCGAACTCACCGCGTCGTACCTCGATCAGGTGGGCCCGGCACTCGCCGGGAACTGGCGGCGCGGGCTGAACCCCTCCGCATCTCCGTCCACAGGGGTCTGAGATCGGCCTCACGTTTGCCGAAACGTGATAACTGTCACTCAGTTACCGCGAGACCCCTTCGTTCTCCTAGTGTGTCCTCCCAGTGACTTCCTTCGACGCTTCCCCGCCCCTCAACGTCTGGCGCGCTCTGCTCGCTCTGGCCGTGGTGTTCGTGATGCTCGCGACCACCGGCTGGACCGCCATGCGCACGCACCGCGAGACCACCGCCCTGCAGACCTCCCTCGCCAGGTGGGAGCACGGCAGTGTCCACGGCCTGCACCTGCCGGACCCGGAGGCGTCGCCCGCGCGGCTCGCCCGGTTCTTCGCGTCGCTCACCGCACAGGAGCGCGACCGGCTGGTGCACCGTTACCCGCTCGCCGTGGGCAACATGAACGGCGCCCCGGTCGAACTGCGCTACCGCGCCAACGACATCGCCCTCGCCCAGCAGCGCGCCGTCGAGAAGAAACGCATGCACGACCCCCGGCTCAGCGCGGCCGGGCAGCAGGACGCGGGCCGTCGTATGCACCGCTACGAGGCGCTGATGACGAAGGGCCGGCAGATCCTCGCCTTCGATCCGGACGGCAGCGGCCGGATCGCGGAGGTGTTCGGCGACCTCACCAGGGCCGAGCGGATCTCCGTCGTCGTCCCCGGCGTCGACACCGACCTGCTCACCTTCCAGAAGACGTACCGCCAGTACACCGCGCCGGTCGGCATGGCCAGGGCGCTGTACAAGGCGGAGCACACGGCGAGCCCCACGACGCGCACGGCGGTGATCGCCTGGGCCGACTACACCGCGCCCGACGGCCTCGGCGTGGGCGCGGCGACCGGGATGGCCGCCGAGCAGGGCGCCGTACGCCTCAACGCACTGCTGCGCGCGCTGCCCGGCGACGCTCCGGTGTCGATGTTCTGCCACAGCTACGGCTCGGTGCTCTGCGGGGTGGCCGCGCACGCCATGCCGGACCGGGTGGCCGACATAGCGGTGGCCGCGAGCCCCGGGATGCGCGTCGAGAACGCCTCCCACCTGGACACCTCGGCCCGGGTGTGGGCGATGCGGGACGCCAGCGACTGGATCCAGGACGTCCCCTACCTGGAGCTCGGCGGACTCGGCCACGGCGCCGACCCCGTCTCCTCCTCCTTCGGCGCCCGGGTGCTGTCGGCGCGCGACGCCCAGGGACACGCCGGTTACTTCGAGCCGGGCACGGACAGCCTGCGCAACCTCGCCGACGTCGGGGTCGGCGCATACGACGCGGTGACGTGCGCCCACGACGATGACGGGTGCCGGGCAGGTTTGTCCGGCACGTTGATGGCCGGACGCGCGTAGAGACAGCAGGAAGTGCGGTATGCGCGGGGATGGGACTGGGAAGCACGTGCCGCATACGATGAGCCGCATGGGTGACGTACTGGCCGGATTTCATGCCGCCTGGGAGTTCGAGTCCGACTCCGTGCTCATCCGCTACGAACGGGGGATTCGAACACCCAAGCTGTTCCAGAGTCTGGGTGAACGCCGGGTACCGCTGGCCGCGCTGGAAGGCGTGACGCTCACGCCGGGGAAGCGGGGCACGGTCGTACTCCGGGCCGAACCACGCCCCGGTGCGGATCCGCTCCTTGAGGCGGCGGCCGGGCAGCTCAAGGACGGCAGCGACCCGTACCGTCTGGTGCTCCCGGCCGAGCGGGCGACCCTCGCCGAGTACTACGCCGACGAACTGCGGCCGCTGCTCACCGCCTCCGGCCCGGCGGAAAGGTTTCTGGTCGCCGCGCCCGAGGGGCCCCGGCAGTTCAAGGCGTACGACGGGAAGGCGACCTTCGACGGCAGGGCCGTGCACTTCCGGTGGTCGTGGACCGGTGCGTCCACGGCGAAGTGGAAGGCCGGCGACCAGAGCTTCGCGGTCGCCGACCTGACGGGGGTGGAGTGGCGGTCGCCCGAGGTCTTCGAGGGGCATCTACGGCTGCTACGGCGGGACCGGGACCTCGCGGGGGCGACGCCGACGGTCCCGGCCGACCAGGATCCGGCGACCGTGGTGTTCGGGCTGGGATACGGCCCTGTGCACGAGTCGCTGCCGTTCGCCGCGGCGGTACTGGAGGCCCTGCGGGCCAAGGGGGCCGCTGCGGTGCCGGCGCCGGCGGGGCGGCGGGACCCCGCCGACATCGCCGAACGGATCCGTCATCTGGGAGAGCTGCATCGGGCGGGGCTGGTCACCGATGAGGAGTTCGCCGCGAAGAAGGCGGAGTTGTTGGCCGAGCTTTAGCAGTTCTTTCGGCTGCGGGTTGTGGTGGGTTGCTCGCGCAGTTCCCCGCGCCCCCTACTGGGCGCCTGCCGTGAGGGGCGCTTTCAACTCCCACCCGTCTCATAGAAACTGATCTTTCGGTCCAGGACCGACAAGGTGTCGTGCAGTTCGGCGATCCTCGACACGACGTCTCTCCTCGTCTGCTCCAGCAGCTCGCGGCGCTCGGGGTAGGTCGTCTCGCCCTCCCTCACCAGCTCCGCGTACCGCACCATGTCCGCCACCGGCATGCCGGTCAGGCGGAGCTTGGTCACGAAGTCCAGCCAGTCCAGGTCGCGGTTGCTGTAGCGGCGCTGGCCGGTGTGGGAGCGGTCGATGTGGGACATCAGGCCGATCCGCTCGTACCAGCGCAGGGTGTGGGCGGTCAGGCCGGTGAAGGCGACGACCTCGCTGATCGTGTAGCGGTCCTGGCCCTCCGGACGCGGATGCCGCCGGGGTGGGGCGGAACAGATGTCGGCGGGCGCGAGCTCGGGCTGCTGGGTGGGGGCCGCGGTCGTGGTCTGCATCACCGTCATGCGCCAACGCTATGGCCTTGGAGTGCACTCGAAGCAAGCGGAACGCGGCAAGAAAAACGGGCGACGGGCAGGGCGGGCGGTGGCTAGCGTGCGGGGCATGAGTCTCGTACGCCGTGCCACGGCCGAGGACGCGGCGGAAGTGCTGCGTCTGCGCCAGGTGATGATCGACGCGTTGCCCGGTGGCGACGGCTCCACAGGATGGCACGCCCAGGCGCGGCCGACGCTGGCGGAGAAGCTGGGCGAGCCGGACGGGGACTTCGCCGCGTTCGTCGTCGACCATCCGGACCGGCCGGGGACGCTGGCCGCGCTGGTCGCCGGGACCGTCGACTACCGGATCGGGAAGGCGCACAGCCCGCACGGCCGCTCCGGGTACGTCTTCAGCGTGGCCACCGACCCGGACGCCCGCCGCCGCGGGTACGCGCGCGTGCATGGAGGAGCTGCTGGCGTGGTTCCGCGAGCGGGGTGCGGCACAGGTCATGCTGACGGCGTCCGCCGAGGCCGAGCCCCTCTACGCCGCCCTCGGCTTCGTCCACAAGCCGGACCCCACGATGACCCTGCGGCTCTGAGCCGCTTAGGGTCGTGGGCATGTCCTTGAACAGCCTCGCGTCGATCGAGAACTGGCCCGTCCCCACCGCCGCGGCGGGTGTCGTACGCACCGACGGCACGGTCCTCGGTACCCACGGGCCGGTCGGACACCGCTTCCCGCTCGCTTCCGTCACCAAGCCGCTCGCGGCGTACGCGGTGCTGGTCGCGTACGAGGAGGGGGCGGTCGAGCTCGACGAGCCGGCGGGGCCGGAGGGGGCGACCGTACGGCATCTGCTCGCGCACACCTCGGGGCTGGCCTTCGACGAGCACCGGGTGACGGCGCCGCCCGGGGAGCGGCGGCTGTACTCCAACGCCGGGTTCGAGGTGCTCGGGGACCATGTCGCCAAGGCGACGGAGATGCCGTTCGCCGAGTATGCGCGGCAGGCGGTGCTGGAGCCGCTGGGCATGACGTCGACGTCGCTGGAGGGCTCACCGGCGAAGGACGGCGTGTCCTCGGTGGCGGACCTGCTCCGCTTCGCGGCGGAGCTGCAGGCGCCGAGGCTGCTGGATCCGCGGACGGTGGCGGAGGCGACGCTGACCGTTCAGTACCCGGGGACGAAGGGGGTGCTGCCGGGGTACGGGCACCAGAACCCGAACGACTGGGGGCTGGGCTTCGAGATCCGGGACGGCAAGGCTCCGCACTGGACGGGTTCCTCGTCCTCGCCGCGGACGTTCGGGCACTTCGGGCAGGCGGGCACGTTTCTGTGGGTGGACCCGGAGGCGGGGCTGGCGTGCGTCGCTCTGACTGATCGCGCCTTCGGCCCTTGGGCAGTCGAGGCGTGGCCGGTGTTCACGGATTCGGTGCTGGCGGAGCTGCACGGCTGAGGTGGGCCGGGGCCGGGGGGTTTCACTCGCCCGCGTTGGCGGGGTGCCGCTGCGCCCACCCGTGCCGCCCTGCGGCACGCCTGCCCGCAGCTGGGGAGACGCGGCGGAAGCGCCCACAGCTGGGAAAATGCGGCGGGAGCACCCGCAGCTGGGGAGACGCGGCGGGAGCGCCCACAGCTGGGAAAATGCGGCGGGGGCGCCCGCGGCTGCGGAGACGCGGCGGCTACAGCGCCCCGTAAGGGGCGCGGGGAACTGCGCGGTCGGCCCCCACCGGGCCGCAGCCGGACGACGAGCCGCAGTTACCCCGCCATCTCCCACAGCAACAGCTCCGCGTCCGTGATCCCCGACGCCTCCAGGTCCTTCGCGCCAGCGATCCGCACCGAATCCCCCGGCCCCAACGCCTCCCCACCGACACCCACTTCGCCCCGCACCACGTGCACATACACATACGCCCCGTCCGGCACCGCCGTCCGCTCCCCCGCCCCCAGGCGGCGGACGTGCAGCATCGCACCGGCCTCCGGGACCGCGTACGGGGTCGAATCGGCGATGCCGCGGACGATCTCGTACGACGGTTCGCCGCCCGGCCGCACCGGTGCCAGCCACATCTGGACGAAGGTCAGGGGCAGCTCCCCGTCGTTGCGCTCCACGTGGCGAACGCCCCCCGCAGCGCTCAGCCGCTGCACATCACCGTGCCGCACGACCGTCTCGTTGCCCGCCGAGTCGCGGTGGGTGAGCTCCCCCTCGACCACCCACGTCACGATCTCGGTGTGGCTGTGCGGATGCTCGTCGAAGCCGGCGCCCGGTGCCAGGCGCTCCTCGTTGCAGGCGATGACCGCCGCGAAGCGCAGGTTGTCGGGGTCGTAGTGCGGGCCGAAGGAGAAGGCGTGCGCCGACTCGATTCCGGTCGCCGGGTCGCCTCCCGGGTAGCGCTGCGCCGCGCGCCGTACGTCCATCACGGAACCACGGTAGACCGCAGTCGGCACCCGGCGGCGCATGCTCCCGTCCGGATAAGGCAGTCTTGTCCCCGTGCCCGAACCCGTAATGCGCAAGTCCGACCCCTCGGCTCATCAGGTCCACCCGCACTCCGCGACCCTGAAGCGGCTGGAGAAGTCGTCCGGCAGCCTCGCCGCCCAGGCCATCGCACGGATGGACGAGACCCTGTCGTGGTACCGGGCCATGCCCCCGGAGAACCGTTCCTGGATCGGGCTCGTCGCCCAGGCGGGCATCGCGGCCTTCACCGAGTGGTTCCGGCACCCGGACGCCCCGCAGGCGATCTCGACGGACGTGTTCGGGACCGCACCGCGGGAGCTGACCCGGGCGATCACCCTGCGGCAGACCGTGGAGATGGTGCGGACCACCATCGAGGTCATGGAGAGCGCGATCGACGAGGTCGCGGCTCCGGGGGACGAGCGCGTGCTGCGCGAGGCGCTGCTCGTGTACGCCCGTGAGATCGCCTTCGCCACCGCCCAGGTGTACGCCCAGGCCGCCGAGGCACGCGGTGCCTGGGACGCCCGGCTGGAGTCGCTGGTGGTCAACGCGGTGCTCAGCGGGGAGGCGGACGAGGGTGCGGTGAGCAGGGCCGCGGCTCTGGGGTGGAACTCGCCCGATCATGTGTGCGTGGTGCTCGGGACCGCGCCCGAGGGGGACAGCGAACTGACGGTCGAGGCGATCCGGCGGGCCTCCCGGCACGCCAAGCTCCAGGTGCTGACCGGGGTGCTCGGGGACCGGCTCGTGGTCATCGCGGGCGGCAACGACAATCCGCTGGCCGTGGCCAAGTCGCTGATCGGGCCGTACGCCGCGGGACCGGTCGTCGCGGGGCCGGTGGTGCCGGATCTGCTGGCCGCCACGCGGTCCGCGCAGGCCGCCGCCGCGGGGCTCAAGGCCTGTTCCGCCTGGCAGGACGCGCCACGGCCGGTGCTGGCGGACGATCTCCTCCCGGAGCGCGCCATCGCGGGCGATCCGAGCGCACGCGAGCAGTTGGTGGAGGAGATCTACAGACCACTGGAAGAAGCCGGTTCGGCGCTGCTGGAAACGCTGAGCGTCTATCTGGAACAGGCGAGCAGCCTGGAGGGCGCGGCCCGGATGCTCTTCGTTCACCCGAACACCGTGCGCTACCGGCTTCGACGTGTGACTGACGTCACCGGATGGTCGCCGTCCGATGTACGATCCGCCTTCACACTGCGGATCGCGCTGATCCTGGGGCGTCTGGTCGATGGAGATCTCCAGCCATAGGATTTTGTCGGGGCTCCACAAAACCCCCTCGTGTTCTTCGTCCCTGTCCCCACGGGCGGCCGCGGCCGTCCCCAAGAGAGAGTGTGAGAGTGCTCGTACTCGTCGCTCCCGGCCAGGGCGCCCAGACGCCTGGCTTCCTGACCCCTTGGCTCGACCTACCCGGTGTCGAGGACCGTCTGCGTGCCTGGTCGGACGCCATCGGTCTCGATCTGGTGCACTACGGCACGGACGCCGACGCGGACGAGATCCGGGACACCGCGGTCGCCCAGCCGCTGCTCGTCGCCGCCGGACTCGTGTCCGGTGCGGCACTCGGTGACATGGCGAACATCGCCCCGGGTGCGGTCGCCGGGCACAGTGTCGGTGAGTTCACCGCCGCCGCCTTCGCGGGCGTCCTGGACGCCACCGCCGCGCTGACCCTCGTACGCAGGCGCGGGCTCGCGATGGCCGAGGCCGCCGCGATCACCGAGACCGGCATGTCGGCGCTGCTCGGCGGCGACCCGGAGGTCTCCGTCGCGCACCTGGAGAAGCTCGGTCTGACCCCGGCGAACATCAACGGCGCAGGGCAGATCGTCGCGGCCGGAACCCTGGAGCAGCTCGCCGCACTCAACGAGGACAAGCCCGAGGGCGTCCGCAAGGTCGTCGCCCTCAAGGTCGCCGGTGCCTTCCACACGCACCACATGGGCCCGGCGGTCGAGAAGCTGACCGAGGCCGCCGAGGAGCTCGCGCCCCTCGACCCGAAGTTCACCTACGTCTCCAACAAGGACGGGCAGGCCGTCGCGTCCGGCGAGGAGATCGTGGCGCGGCTGGTCGGGCAGGTCGCCAACCCGGTCCGCTGGGACCTGTGCATGGAGACGTTCAAGGAGCTCGGCGTCACCGCCCTCCTCGAGGTGTGCCCCGGCGGCACCCTGACCGGCCTGGCCAAGCGCGCCCTGCCCGGTGTGAAGACGCTGGCCCTCAAGACCCCCGACGACCTCGACGCGGCCCGCGAGCTCATCGCCGAGCACAGCTGAGTTAGGAGCCCACTGCGATGTCGAAGATCAAGCCCAGCAAGGGTGCCCCGTATGCGCGCATCCTCGGTGTCGGCGGCTACCGCCCGACCCGCGTGGTGCCCAACGAGGTGATCCTGGAGACGATCGACTCCTCCGACGAGTGGATCCGGTCGCGCTCGGGCATCGAGACCCGGCACTGGGCGGGCCCCGACGAGACCGTTGCCGCGATGTCCATCGAGGCCTCCGGCAAGGCGATCGCGGACGCGGGCATCTCTGCCGAGCAGATCGGCGCCGTGGTCGTCTCGACCGTCTCGCACTTCAGCCAGACCCCGGCCGTCGCCACCGAGATCGCCGACAAGCTGGGCACGAACAAGGCGGCCGCCTTCGACATCTCCGCCGGCTGCGCGGGCTTCGGCTACGGCCTGACGCTCGCCAAGGGCATGGTGGTGGAAGGTTCCGCCGAGTACGTGCTCGTGATCGGCGTGGAGCGGCTCAGCGACCTGACCGACCTGGAGGACCGGGCCACGGCCTTCCTGTTCGGCGACGGCGCGGGCGCGGTCGTGGTCGGCCCCTCTCAGGAGCCTGCGATCGGCCCGACCGTGTGGGGCTCCGAGGGCGACAAGTCGGAGACCATCAAGCAGACGATCCCCTGGGACCGTTTCCACTTCGGCGACCGGTCCGGACTCCCGCTCGACAGCCAGGGCAACATCAAGTTCCCGGCGATCACGCAGGAGGGCCAGGCGGTGTTCCGCTGGGCCGTGTTCGAGATGGCGAAGGTCGCTCAGCAGGCGCTGGACGCGGCCGGGATCAGCGCGGACGACTTGGACGTCTTCATCCCGCACCAGGCCAATGTGCGGATCATCGACTCGATGGTGAAGACTCTCAAGCTGCCGGAGCACGTCACGGTCGCCCGTGACATCCGCACCACCGGCAACACCTCGGCCGCCTCGATCCCGCTCGCGATGGAGCGGCTCCTGGCGACCGGCGAGGCGAAGAGCGGTGACACCGCGCTCGTCATCGGGTTCGGGGCGGGTCTCGTCTACGCCGCCACTGTCGTTACCCTCCCCTAGGCACTCCGTGCCGGATCATGCATCCGGTACCGGAAACGCCGCCAGCAACACCGCAGCAACCGTCTGGAACATCTAAGAAGGAGCGCCTGACATGGCCGCCACTGAGAAGGAGATCGTCGACGGTCTCGCCGAGATCGTGAACGAGATCGCCGGGATCCCCGTGGAGGACGTCCAGCTGGACAAGTCCTTCACCGACGACCTGGACGTCGACTCGCTGTCCATGGTCGAGGTCGTCGTCGCCGCCGAAGAGCGCTTCGACGTCAAGATCCCGGACGAGGACGTCAAGAACCTGAAGACCGTCGGGGATGCGACCAACTACATCCTCACGCACCAGGCCTGAGGCATTCACTAGCCTCCGGCTGTAATGCCCCGCCACCCGGCGGTGGCGCCGTCGAATCCCGTATCCGTTGGAGAAAGAATTCCCGTGAGCCCGACCAATCGCACCGTGGTCGTCACCGGTATCGGCGCAACCACACCGCTGGGTGGCGACGCAGCTTCGTTCTGGGAGGCCCTGGTCGCCGGCAAGTCCGGCGTCCGCCTCCTGGAGCAGGACTGGGCGGCCGAGCTGCCCGTCCGTATCGCGGCGCAGATCGCCGTCGAACCGGGCGAGATCATCCCCCGTCCACAGGCCCGCAAGCTGGACCGGTCCGCGCAGTTCGCGCTGATCGCCGCCAAGGAGGCCTGGAAGGACGCCGGTTTCACCGCCAGGGCCGGTGAGGACTCGTCCGCCGACCCCGACCGGGTCGGCGCCGTCATCGCCTCCGGCATCGGCGGTGTGACGACCCTGCTGGACCAGTACGACGTGCTCAAGGAGAAGGGCGTACGCCGTGTCTCCCCGCACACCGTGCCGATGCTGATGCCCAACTCGCCGGCCGCCAACGTCGGTATCGAGCTGGGTGCGCGGGCCGGTGTGCACACGCCCGTGTCGGCCTGCGCCTCCGGCGCCGAGGCCATCGGGTACGCCATCGAGATGATCCGCACCGGCCGTGCGGACGTCGTCGTGGCCGGCGGTACGGAGGCCGCGGTGCACCCGCTGCCGATCGCCGCGTTCGGCAACATGATGGCGATGTCCAAGAACAACGACGACCCCGAGGGTGCGTCGCGTCCCTACGACTCCGGCCGTGACGGCTTCGTCCTCGGTGAGGGCGCGGGCGTGATCGTCCTGGAGTCCGAGGAGCACGCGAAGGCGCGCGGGGCGCGCATCTACGCCGAGGCGGTCGGCCAGGGCATCTCGGCCGACGCGCACCACATCACGCAGCCGGAGCCGTCGGGCAACGGCATCGCGCACGCGCTGCAGAACCTGCTCGACAGCACGGATCTGAAGCCGGCCGAGATCGTGCACGTGAATGCTCACGCGACGTCGACGCCGCAGGGTGACGTGGCCGAGATCAAGGCGCTGCGGAAGGTGTTCGGCGACGACGTCGACCACATGGCCATCTCCGCGACCAAGTCGATGACCGGTCACCTGCTGGGTGGTGCCGGTGGTATCGAGACCGTCGCGTCGATCCTGGCGCTGGTGAACCGGACGGCTCCGCCGACCATCAACCTGAACGACCTCGATCCCGAGGTCAACGCGGATGTGGTGCGGGGGGAGGCCCGGCAGCTGCCCGAGGGGCGGATCGCCGCGCTGAACGACTCGTTCGGGTTCGGTGGGCACAACGTGGTGCTCGCGTTCAGGACCGTTTGAGGTTCCTTGCCGTGAGCGGCGTGTGGCCCGGACTCCTTGTCGGAGTTCGGGCCACAGTGCGTTTCGTTGTCGGCTGACCGCCGGTGGGGGCTGGTCGCGCAGTTCCCCGCGCCCCTAAAGGGGCGCTGCCGAGCGCCCTGCTTTTAGGGGCGCGGGGCTGTATTTGATATGCGGCTACCACCGCGTGGGCGCGACCAGCCAAGACGGCGCCGCAGTCGGCATGGCGCTCAGACCACCTGGTGGAGCCAGCGGACCGGGGCGCCCTCGCCCGCGTAGCGGAACGGCTCCAGTTCGTCGTCCCAGGGCTTGCCGAGGAGTTTGGCGATCTCCGCTTCCAGGTTGGTCTCGCCGCGCTGTGAGCGGGTCATCGCCGCCCTCAGGCGGTCCTCCGGGATCAGGATGTCGCCGTGGATTCCGGTGACCGCGTGGAAGATGCCGAGGTCGGGGGTGCAGCTGTAGCGCTCGCCCTCGGCCTTCGCGCAGGGCTCGGCCGTGACCTCGAAGCGGAGCAGGTGCCAGCCGCGCAGTGCGGACGCCAGCTTGGAGGCCGTACCGACCTCGCCCTGCCAGGAGAACTCGGAGCGCCAGGTGCCGGGGGCGGCCGGCTGGCGGATCCAGTCGAGGTTGACGCGCGTGCCGAGCACCCCGGCGACGGCCCACTCGACGTGCGGGCACAGCGCGCGCGGCGCGGAGTGCACGTACAGAACTCCACGTGTCGTCACCGGAACCTCCGGGCAGAGCGGGACATCTTGCTGGGTGGGCTGGCGGCAGTGGTACGACGGCCGCGTTGATGGCGAGGCTACCGTGCGGTGGCGCAAGGAGTGTGACGTACCGTCGGTCCCACTGCCAGGAAACCTCCGCCATTCACCCAGGGGGACGCTTGTACGGGGGTGGTCCGTTGCAGGGCGCGGGGCGGGAACTCCCGTGCGTTGTTATGAAGGGGGACGAACAGGCCGAAGGAGAGGACCGACGGAGTATGCGCAAGCAGCGACGTCGGCGTTCGCGTGCCCTGGCAGGCGCCGTCGCCGTCACCGCCGCGCTGGGGGTGGCCGGATGCGATGTCGTGGGGGGTTCCTCCGGCACGACCGGGCGCGAGAAGACCCGGGCCGCCCGGACCGTGCAGGTATGGGACCGCAGCCCGGCCTCGATCGCGGCCGTCGGCGACTCCATCACGCGTGGCTTCGACGCCTGCACGGTGCTCTCGGACTGCCCTGAGGTGTCCTGGGCGACCGGCACCAGCGACCAGGTGGACAGTCTGGCGGTACGGCTGCTGGGCCGGGCGAAGGCGGCCGACCACAGCTGGAACTACGCGGTGACGGGGGCCCGGATGGCCGACCTGTCCGGGCAGATGGCCGACGCGGTGGTCCGCAGGCCGCAGTTGGTGACGGTGATGGCGGGGGCGAACGACGCCTGCCGTACGTCGGTGCGGGCGATGACCTCGGTGGCCGACTTCCGTAGCGAGTTCGAGGACGCGCTGGGCACCCTGCGCAAGGCGCTGCCGAAGACGCAGGTGTACGTGTCCAGCGTGCCGAACCTGAAACGGCTGTGGTCGCAGGGGCGGGCCAACCCGCTGGGCAAGCAGATCTGGAAGCTGGGCATCTGCCCCTCCATGCTGGCCGACGCGGACGACCTGACCAGCGCGGCGACCGTGCGCCGGGACAAGGTGCAGCAGCGGGTCGAGGAGTACAACAAGGTGCTGGAGGAGGTCTGCGCCAAGGACCGGCGGTGCCGGTTCGACGGCGGGGCGGTGTACGCGTACCGCTTCGGGACCGACCAGTTGAGCCACTGGGACTGGTTCCATCCGAGCACCGACGGCCAGTCGAAGCTCGCGGCGATCGCCTACCGGGCCATCACCGCGAAGGACCCGGTGGACTAGACCCTTGGCTTAGGGTTTCCCCATGAACGAACTTTTCGGCACCCTTTCCGACGGCACCGCGGTGCACCGCTGGACGCTGGAGCGCGCGGGGACCCGGGTGCGGGTGCTGTCGTACGGCGGGATCGTGCAGTCGGTCGAGGTCCCGGACCGGGACAGGCGGACGGCGGACGTGGTGCTGGGGTTCGCCGGCCTGGACGGCTATCTGGAGAACCCCGGGCCGTACCTCGGCGCCCTGGTCGGCCGGTACGCCAACCGGATCGCCGGCGCCCGCTTCCCGCTGGACGGCGTGACCTATGCCCTGGAGCCGAACAACGGGCCCAACTCCCTGCACGGCGGCACCCGTGGTTTCGACAAGCGGGTGTGGGAGGTGGCGGCCGTCGAGCACGGGGTACGGCTGTCGCGGGTGAGTCCGCACGGGGAGGAGGGGTTCCCGGGGCGGCTGGAGGTCGCCGTGACGTACGCGCTGGACGACTCGGGCGCGCTGCACGTCTCCTACGAGGCGGTCACCGACGCGCCGACCGTCGTGAACCTCACCAACCACAGCTACTTCAACCTGGCGGGCTCCGGGAACGCGGGCGGCCAGGAGCTGCGGATCGCGGCCTCGCGCTACACGCCCGTCGACGGGGACCTGATCCCGACGGGGGCGCTGGAGGACGTCTCCGGCTCCCGTTTCGACTTCCGTACGGCCCGTAAGGTCGGCTCCGGCTACGACCACAACTTCGTCCTCGACAAGGGGGTGACGGACGCCCCGGTGGAGATCGCCGAGCTGTACGACCCCGCGTCCGGCCGCACCCTCACCGTGGCGACCACCGAACCCGGCATCCAGCTCTACACCGCCGAGCACCTGTCCGGCCCCTTCGCCCCCGGCGACGGTGTCGCCCTGGAGACCCAGCACTTCCCGGACTCCCCCAACCGCCCCGGGTTCCCGAGCACGCGGCTGGATCCGGGCGGGACCTACCGCTCGGAGACGGTGTACGGCTTCGGGGTGCGCGACTGACGCCACCGGCACGCAAGCCCCGGTCCAGGGGTCAGGTCCCGGACCGGGGCTGCTCAAGGGGGACTCGTCCCGGCTCCGACCTTAGCCGTGGCTGTGCGGCGACAGCCGGTCATCGGGCGCCGCGCCGCGATCTCGTACGAACCCTTCACAAACACCCGCGCCCCGTGCCCGGCCGGGCACGGCCTCAGCCGGCCACCGCCGCCACGACCTCCACCTCCACCATCGCCTCCGGCCGGAACAGCCGGGGCACCTCGAAGGTCATGCTCGTCGGCGGGGTACCGGCGAGGAACTCCCGGCGTACGGTGCCGTATTCGGCGAGCCGGGCGATGTCGGTCAGGTAGGTGCGGATGTTGATGACGTCGGCCAGGGTCGCGCCGTGGGCGCGGAGCAGGGCGGCGAGGCCCTCGAAGACGCCCCGGGTCTGCTCCGCGAGGGTCGCGCCCGCGGCGATCTGGCCGGAGACGAACAGCAGGGCGCTGCCGTCGGCGTGTTCGACGCGGGCGACCTGGGAGTAGTAGGGGCTCGCGGGCTGCGGCGCGTCGGCCGGGTTGTCCAGGGTGACCTTCACAGGGGTCCTTCCGGAGGGGGCCTTCAGGGGGTCCGGATGCGGGCGGCGGCCCGGCTGATGTCGGCCTGTGCGAGGGCGGGGTCGTCGGCGGCCCGGCGGTAGTCCGCCAGCACGGCTTCCAGGGCGGGCAGTCCCGTCGGCTTCGTCGCCGGCGTCAGGTCCTTGGCGGCGGTGCGGTTCCAGACGGTCAGGGGGTGCCCGGCGGCGAGGAGCCTGCGGGCCATGGGGGCGCCCATGTGTCCGAGGCCGAGAAACGCGATCTGTTCCATGCCGTCGACGCTAGGCGGGGTCGAGCGATGCGACAAGCGAATGTCTAGCATGGTAGGCATGCCGAATCAGCATTCCGGAGGCCCCGCAGGACCCGCCGGGGTGGTCGCCGCGCCGCCCGCCGTCGGCCTCCCCGACGTCTCCACCGTCTGGCTGCGGGTGTTCCTGGACGTCGCCCGGCACGGTTCGTTCACCGTGGCCGCGCGGACGCTCGGGTGGACGCAGTCGGCCGTGTCCCGGCAGATCTCCTCGCTGGAGGCGGCGCTGGGCGGCGGCCCGCTCTTCGACCGGCTGCCGCGCGGGGTACGGCTCACGGAGGCCGGGCGGGTGCTCGTCCCGCACGCCGAGGCCGTCACCGAGGCACTGCACGGCGCCGCCCGTGAGCTGACCGAGCTGCGTGAGGTGGCGGGCGGGCGGCTGCGGTTCGGGGCGTTCGCCACGGCCGACGCGGCGCTGGTGCCGCAGGCCCTGGCCGCGTTCCGGGCCCGGCACCCCGGTGTGCGGCTGACCCGCGAGGAGGGGATCACGCCCGGGCTCCTGAACCGCCTGGACTCCGGCCATCTGGACCTCGCCGTCGTCTCGACCACGGGCCGGGCCCCGCTGGAGCCGTACGAACTCCACCATCTCCTCGACGAGTCGCTGTACGTCGCCGTCCCCGCCGACCACCCGCTGGCTGGTGCCACCGGCCCGGTCCGGCTCGGCCGGCTCGCCGGTGCCGAGTGGATCTCCGGCAGCTCCCGCCCCGAGGGCACCCTCCTGGACGCGGCCCTGCGCCAGGGTTTCCGCCCGCACGTGACCCATGTCGTCGGCGAGTGGACCGCCAAGCTGGGCTACGTCGCCGCGGGCCTCGGCGTGACCCTGGTCCCGGCGCTGGCCGCCGCATCCGTACGCCAGGACGTCGCCCTGCTGCCGGTGCTCGACGAGGGCGCCCCGGCCCGGGCGGTGTACGCGGCCACGGCGCGCGGCCGGTCCCTGACCCCGGCCGCGGCGGCCTTCCTCGGGGCACTGCGGGAGGCGGCTGTCCGCATCCCGCGCTGGGGCCCCGGGGGCACCATGGCGTAGCCCCGTTCCGGCAGGCGATACTGCGGCCGTCCGGCACCACGCACCCCACTGCGACGGAAGGCCAACTCCCTTGAGTTCCCTACGCGTTCGGATCGGCGTCCTCGGAATCGTGCTGCTGGCCGGGGCGCTCGCGCCCACCGCGGCGCAGGCCGCGGCCGCCCCCTCCCCCACCGTCGAGGAGCAACGGCTGGACCAGGCGGTGCCCCAGGAGATACTCCGGCGGTCCGGGTTCGACGACGTGGCACCGGAGTTCGCACGAGCGCTGCAGAGCGCGCGCTCCTACACGCAGGCCCGGCAGGTCGTGAAACGGCAGGGGGCGGTGCTGTGGCGGCGGGCCGTGGACCGGGCGCAGGGGCGGGGGCCGGCCGAATCAAAAGGGCGCGAAGCGCTTCCTCACAAGGGTGGTGGCGGGCGGCAGGTGGGCCTGAGCCGGGACGACGACCGGCCGCTGTACTGGGCGCGGCTCGGGATGACCCGCCAGGTGCGCACCTGGGAGCCGGGGTTCGGGGTGAGTGAGAAGCAACGGGGTGACCTGCTCGACGTGTTGGAGCGGACCTCGCGCGGGCAGACCGACATCAGGTATCCCGGGAAGGGGATCCGCCGGATCCTCGTCACCGGGTTCGACCCGTTCACGCTGGACCGGGACATCCGGATCTCCAATCCGTCCGGGGCGACCGCGCTGGCCCTGGACGGGACGGTGATCGAGACCGACGAGGGGCCCGCGCGGGTCGAGACGGCCGTGTTCCCGGTGCGATGGGACGACTTCGCGGCGGGCACGGTGGAGCGGACCCTGCGGCCGTACCTGCCGAAGGTGGACCTGTTCACGACCGTGAGCCAGGGGCGGGTCGGGCGGTTCGACGTGGAGCGGACGAACGGGGCGTGGCGGGGCGGGTTCCCCGACAACGACAACATCGGCCGGACCGAGACCGTCCCGGTCACCGACCCGGCCTCGCAGCCGCAGTGGACGACCACCACGCTCCCGTACGCCGCGATCACGGCGGCGGACACGGGGCGGTTCCCGGTGTACGACCACACCGAGGTGACCGAGATCCCCGCGGGCGGGACCGAACCGGTCGTACGGGCGGACGGGCCGACCGCCGGGTCGACGGCGCGGGCCGGAGGGGGCGGGAACTACCTCTCCAACGAGATCGCCTACCGGGCCACCCTGCTGCGCGACCGCCTCGGGCTGCACGACACGCTTCCCGGCGGGCATGTGCACACGCCGGTACTGCAGTTCGGTGCCGGGAACACCACGGAGGTGACCGACCCGGAGTTCGTGCGGAACCGGGTGGACATCATCGACCAGGTGCGGGCGATCGTGACCGTGGCGGCGAACGCGTCCTTCAGGAGGTGACGGGTTCGCCGGCCCGGTCGTCCTCCTCGGCCGTCTCCTCGCCCAGCAGGTCACGGGCGAGGAGGGTGGCGCCCGCGACCGCGCCCGGCATCAGGAACACCGCGACGAACGGGACCAGGAAGGCCAGGCCCAGCGGGGTGCCGAAGCCCCACACCAGGGTCTTGCGGGAGCGCAGCAGGGTGAGCCGGGCGCGCAGGTCGACGCCCCGGCGCTGGAGGGCGACGGCGGCGAGTTCCTCGGTCAGGAAGAAGCCGGTCACGAGGAAGCCGACGACCGGTACGGCGGTCTGCCCGACGAAGGGCAGGAAGCCGAGGGCGAAGAGCAGGACGCCCCAGAGACCGGCGCGGACCAGGATGCGCAGGCTGTCGCGGGCCGAGATCCACAGCTCGTGCCAGAACGGCAGCCCGGACTCGGGCGCGGTGCCGTCGGGCGAGACGTCCGCGTCGACCTTCTCGGAGAGGTTCTCGTAGAACGGCTGGCCGATCAGCAGGGTCACCGCGGTGAAGGTGAGGACGGCGCCGAGGAGGCCGAGGGCGAACAGGACGGCGGTGAGGAAGCCGCGGAAGAGGCCGAGCCAGGGGCTGGACCAGTCGTCGGCGAACGGGGTGGCCCAGCCGACGAAGTCCTCCCCCCATATCGCGAGGGCCACCAGGGCCGCCGCGTAGAGGACGAGGGTGATCAGGCCGGGCAGCAGTCCGAAGCCGAACTGCCTGCCGTGCCGGCCGACCCATCGCTGGCCCTTGAGGAGATATCCGAAACCCGCCCCGAGATCACGCATGGCGAAAACTTTACCGGGGTTCGGACAGGGCACGGTGGGGGCCGTGAACAGCACGTCCGACCTCGGCATGCCCCGGTTGAGTCGAACGGGTACATCTCGCCGTACCGATCTCAGGAACCAGCAGCGGAGGTGCGTGCGCATCCTGCACCCGCCCCTGTTGCGGGATCGCCCGATGGGGTAGGTCGCCCGGGTGGGTAGGGCGTTGTTCACAGTGGCAGCTGCTTGCGGCGGCTCGGTTGAGGAGAACGGATGACGCAGGAGATCACCGTCCAGGGCACGGTCGCGGAGGGCTTCGAAGCGGTGCGCGAGGAGTTCGCCGCCTTCGTCGCCGGCGAACCGGCCGACTACGAGGGGCAGTTGTGTGCGTACGTCCGCGGCCGGCGGGTCGTCGACCTGTGGGCGGGCGAGGGGGCCGGCGGGGACTCCCTGTACGGCGTGTTCTCGTCCACCAAGGGGGCGGCGCACCTGGTCGTGGCGATGCTAGTGCAGGACGGCACGCTGGAACTGGACCGTAAGGTCACCTACTACTGGCCGGAGTTCGGCGCCGAGGGCAAGGGCACGCTGACCCTGCGGGATCTGCTCGCGCACCGGGCGGGCCTGGTCGGCACCGACACCGGGTTCAGCCCGCAGGAGCTGACCGACGACCGGGCGATGGCCGAACGCCTCGCCGACCAGCGGCCGTTCTGGCGCCCCGGCACGGCCTTCGGCTACCACGCCCTGGTGATCGGGGCACTCACCGGCGAGGTGGTACGGCGCGCGACCGGCCGTACGCTCCAGGACGTGTACGAGGAGCGGGTCCGGGCGCCGTACGGCCTCGACTTCTTCCTGGGTCTGCCGGCCGTGCACGAGCCGCGCTTCCGCACGACGCAGCCGATGCGGCCGACACCGGAGCAGGAGGCCCTGCTCGGCTCCCGCCCGTCCGGCCCGCAGACCCTTGCGGGGATCGCCTTCAACGGGCACGCGGCGGAACCCACGGACCTGGTGGCCCTCCCGAACGACCGGCTGGTCCGCGCCAAGGGCCCGGCCTCCTTCGGCGGGGTGGCGTCGGCGCGCGGCCTGGCCGGGATGTACGCGGCCCTGCTCAGCGAGGTCGACGGCAAGGCCCCACTGCTGAAGGAGGACACGGTGGCCGAGTTCGGCCAGTTCCACTCGGTGGGCTACGACCTGGTGGCCCGGGTCCACAAGTCGTACGGCCTGGGTTTCCAGGCGACGGCGGACACCTGGCACCCGTTCCTGGGCGCGGGCACGATCGGCCACAGCGGAGCAGCGGGCTCCCAGGCCTTCGCGGACCCGAGGAGCGGGGTCGCCTACGGCTACACGAGGCGAAGGTTCGCGTTCCCGGGAGGAGCGGCCCCGGAGAACGACCGGCTCGCGAAGGTCGTACACGAGGCGGCGCTGAACTTTTGAGGAGCGCTGCCTGAACGCGCCCCTTCAGGGGCGCGGGGAACTGCGCGAGCAACCACCCACGACCCGCACCCGGCAGACGAGAGGCCGCACCCCACGTCCAAGGGTGCGGCCTCCACACAGCGCAACGAGCACGACAGGACCGGCGTCACGCGCTGGCGTCAGAGCTTGACGATCATCTTGCCGGTGTTGTCGCCGCGCAGGACCCCGAGGAACGCCTCCACGTTGTTCTCGATGCCCTCGACGACCGTCTCGCGGTACTTCAGCTGCCCGGAGGCCACCCACGGGCCGACCTCGGCGACGAACTGCGGCTGCAGGTCGTAGTGGTCGCTGACCAGGAAGCCCTCGATCCGGCCGCGGGTCTGGATGAGACGCGCGAGGTTCTTCGGGCCGGGGACGGGCTCGGTGCTGTTGTAGACGGAGATCATGCCGCAGACCGCGATCCGGCCGTCCCGGTTGAGCTGGCCGATCGCGGCCTCCAGGTGGTCGCCGCCGACGTTGTCGAAGTAGACGTCCACACCGTCCGGCGCGGCGGCGCGCAGCTGCTCGCCGACCGGGCCGTTCTTGTAGTTGAAGGCGGCGTCGAAGCCGTACTCCTCGACCAGCAGCTTGACCTTCTCGTCGGAGCCGGCCGAGCCGATCACCCGGGAGGCACCCTTGAGCTTGGCGATCTGGCCGACCTGGCTGCCGACCGCGCCGGCCGCGCCGGAGACGAAGACGGAGTCGCCCTCCTTGAAGGAGGCGGTGCGCAGCAGGCCCGCGTAGGCGGTGAGGCCGGTCATGCCGAGGACGCCGAGGTACGTCGACAGGGGCGCGGCACCGGCGTCGACCTTGACCGCGTTCTTCGCGTCCACGACCGCGTACTCGCGCCAGCCGAGGAAGTGCAGGACGTGGTCGCCGGCCGCGATGCCCTCGGCGTTCGACTCGACGACCTCGCCGACCGCGCCGCCCTGCATGACCTTGCCCAGCTCGAAGGGGGCGACGTACGACTTCGCGGCACTCATCCGGCCGCGCATGTACGGGTCGACGGAGAGGTACTTGTTCCGTACCAGCACCTGCCCCTCACCCGGCGTGGGGACCTCCGCCTCGACCAAGGCGAAGTCCTCGGGCTTCGGCCAGCCGACGGGACGGCTCTGGAGGTGCCACTCGCGGTTGATCATGACATGCGCCTTTCCGAAATACTTCAGTATCTGAAACAACCATGCTCCTGAATATTTCAGGATGTCAAGTAACGCGGTACCCTGGAGTGCATGTCCACCCCACAGTCCAGCCCAGCGAAGACCCGCCGCCCCGACGCCCTGACGCTGGAGGTCGTCGAGCTCATCGGGGACGTCGTGGCCCGTTTCTACGCGGACTACGAGGAGGCGGCGGGCGAGCACACGCTCACCGGGGCGCAGGCACGGCTGCTCAGCCTGCTGTCGCTGGAGCCGCTGCCGATGCGGAAGCTGGCGCAGAAGCTGAAGTGCGAGCCGTCCAACGTGACGGGGATCGTGGACCGGCTGGAGGCACGCGGGCTCGTGGAGCGGCGGCCCGACCCGACCGACCGCCGGGTGAAGCTGGCCGCGGCGACGGACGAGGGCCGGCGGGTCGCCCGCGACCTGCGCGAGGGGCTGCGTTTCGCGCGCGAACCCCTGGCGGGACTGTCGGACGAGGAGCGGCTGTCGCTGCGGGATCTGCTGCGGCGGATGCTCGACGCATAAGGGGCCGCCCCCTAGGCCCGTCGAGCCCACCCCGGGGCGTCATGCGGGTGGGTGCGGAGCTGCGGAGTCACCCGCCGGCAGGGCAATGACATGGCCGGGGTCGATGGCCGGCAGGATGCGCCGGCCGGTCTCGCGCAACTGCCGTTGCTGCGCTTTGGTCAGCGAGTCGAAGACCAGGCGACGGACCTCCTCCACGTGGCCGGGCGCATCGGCCTGGACCTCGGCCCGCCCCTCGTCGGTCAGGATCGCGAGAGTGTGGCGCCCGGCGGGGGCCGGGGCACGGCGCAGCCAGCCGCGTTTCTCCAGGCGGGTCAACACGTTCGACAGCCGCGAGAGGCTGCTGGCGGTGTACTCCGCCAGTTCGCTTATCCGCAGGGTGTGCTCGGGCGCCTGGTCCAGCATGGCGAGCACCAGCCTCGGCGGTGATGGACGACAACGCCCGCCCGTCCCTCGACCTGGTCCCCGCCGAGGCGCACACCGCCTTGCGGTTCGGTGCCGATCGTCCAGGACGAGGTGGTCATCGGGGCCATCGCCATCGGTGGGTCCCTGAACCCGGCGGTGGACGACGAAGTCGCCGTCGCCGCTCTCAAGGCACTTTGAGGACACGGGCCGGCGTTCCCGCCCGCGCGGGACGCTGACCCCGTCCTCCGACGCCCGGCTTGGGGGCGCCTTCGGCGCAACCGGCGCCGGCCCCTCGGGGAGTTACGCGAACTGGCCGGGGCGGTAGTCGCCGGCCGGCTGCTGGAAGATGACGTTCAGCCGGTTGAAGGCGTTGATCGCGGCGATCGTCGCCACCAGCGCGACGAGTTCCTCCGAGTCGTAGTGCTTGGCGGCGTTCTCCCAGACCTCGTCCGGCACGCCGCCGGCCGCGTCGGCGATCCGGGTGCCCTGCTCGGCGAGTTCCAGGGCCGCGCGCTCGGCTTCGGTGAACACGGTGGCCTCACGCCAGGCGCCGACCATGTGGAGGCGCTGCTGGGTCTCGCCGGCGGCGGCCGCGTCCTTGGTGTGCATGTCGAGGCAGTAGCCGCAGCCGTTGATCTGGCTGGCGCGGATCTTCACGAGCTCCAGGGTGGAGTCGGGGATCGACGTCTCGTGGGCGACCTTGCCGGCGCCGACGAAGTGCTTGATCAGCTTGTTGGCGGTGGGGCTGGCGAAGAGGTTCAGACGGGCTTCCATGGTGTGCTCCCTGTGGTGTCTCTCAGTGGGTTACACACCTACGACGGAGTGGGCTCGTCGAATGTGACAGGTTTGCTGGATTTGCTTTGGTAGTGCTTCAGGTGCGGGTCGTGGTGGGTTGCTCGCGCCCACGCGGCAGAGCCGCACATCGATACAGCCCCGCGCCCCTTACGGGGCGCCTCAGCAGGCGCTTCTTTCAGGTGCACCACCACAAGAACCTGTTGCACGTCTGACTCGGTGACGGGGACGGGGCCGAGGTCGTCGGGTCTGCAGTCGGCGTCGAGGCCGCCGTGGTCGTCGGGGTCGTCGCCGGGGACGTCGCCGTGCCCGAGCCCGTTGTCGCCGACTGTGCCGACGTGTCCTTGGGGGACGCCGACGGGGAGTCGGACGCCTTGTCCTTCGAGGAGGAAGGGGAGGGCGAGGCGGAGGGGTCGGCGGAGGCGGAGTCCGCCGCACCGCTCGCGCCGGACGCGTCGTCCAGGGGCTGGGCCGTCGTACCCGGGGACGAGGTCGACGTACCGCCGTCGGTCGTGCTGCCACCGCCCGCGGCCACGTCCGGGGTCGTGAACGGTATGGCGTCCGTGCCGAGTTCCGCGAGGCTCAGGCCACCCGCCGCGAGCACGCACGCCGCGGCCACCAGCAGGACCCTGCGGCGCCGCCGGCGATGGGCCGCGGCCTTGCGGTCGCGACGGCTTCCGTCGGGCCCGGACGGCTCCTCGGGATCCTCTGCAGGGCTCTCGACGGCCTGCGCCCGGCCCCGACCGCCACGTCCGCGCGCCGCCCGTCGCCGCTCGGCCCGGCCACCCGTCGGCGGTTCGTCACCCGCGTCGCCCGCGTCGTCCGCAGCGTCCTCGGGGTCGTACCCGCCGTCCGCGAGCTCCGGCTCCGCGTACGGCGTTTCGCCGGGCGTGACCGGTACGGAGGTGGTCGCTTCCCGCGCGGACGCGCGTAGCGTCTCGGCGGCGGTGCCGCACCCCGGGCAGGCAAGGGCGCCGTTGAGGTGCCGTCGGCACGGGTGGCAGTAGTCCATGACGCGGGAAGACTAAGTTCCCCACGGGTCACATAACCAGCCACCCCTGTGAAGGTTCTGTGGGGGACCGAAAAACCTATCGCAAGCCTTGCCGAAACCGTTACCTGTTCGACCCATTGACACCCCCACCGCCCCGTCCTTACTGTCACGCCAGCATTTCGAACGCGTGACGAAATCTCGAACAGCTGAGGGGCAACTGCCGTGCGCATCACCGGAATCAGCACACACGTGGTCGGGACGCCGTGGCGCAACCTGACATACGTCCAGGTGCACACCGACGAAGGGATCACGGGAGTCGGCGAGACCCGGATGCTCGGTCACACCGACGCGCTGATCGGCTACCTGCGGGAGGCCGAGGCCAATCACATTCTCGGTTCGGACCCGTTCGCCGCGGAAGACCTCGTGCGCCGGATGAAGTACGGCGACTACGGCCGGGCGGGTGAGATCGTCATGTCCGGGATCGCCGTCGTCGAGATGGCCTGCTGGGACATCAAGGGCAAGGCCCTGGGCGTGCCCGTGTGGCAGCTGCTCGGCGGGAAGGTCACCGACAGGGTCAAGGCGTACGCCAACGGCTGGTACACGACCGAGCGGACCCCGGAGGCCTATCACAAGGCCGCCCAGCAGGTCGTGGAGCGCGGGTACAAGGCGCTGAAGATCGACCCGTTCGGCACCGGGCACTTCGAGCTGGACCACGAGCAGTCCCTGTACGCCGTGTCGCTCATCGAGGCCGTGCGGGACGCCATCGGACCGGACGCCGAGCTGATGCTGGAGATGCACGGACGTTTCTCGCCCTCCACCGCGGTACGGCTCGCGCGCGAGCTCGCGCCCTTCAAGCCGGCCTGGCTGGAGGAGCCCTGCCCGCCGGAGAACCTGAAGGCGCTGGAGAAGGTCGCCGCCAAGGTGGACATCCCGGTCGCCACCGGCGAGCGCATCCACGACCGCATCGAGTTCCGCGAGCTCTTCGAGAGCCAGGCCGTGGACGTCATCCAGCCGGACGTCGGCCATATCGGTGGTATCTGGGAGACCCGGAAGCTCGCCGCCACCGCCGAGACGCACTACGTCCTGGTCGCCCCGCACAACGTCGGCGGCTCCGTGCTGACCGCCGCCTCCCTCCAGGTCGGGTTCACCTCCCCGAACTTCAAGATCCTGGAGCACTTCAACGACTTCGCCGACGCCGAGATCAAGAAGGTCGTCAAGGGGGCGCCGGAGGTCGTGGACGGGTACTTCCACCTGTCCGACGCGCCGGGGCTCGGGGTCGAGTTCGACGCCGACGCGGCCGCCGAGTTCCCGCAGCAGCAGGCCCGGTTCGACCTCTGGGCCGAGGGCTGGGAGCAGCGCAAGCCGAAGGGGACGTCGAAGTGAGCTCCCAGGTCGTCGTGGAGGCGCCGGGTGCCCACCGGGTCGAGGCGCACACACCCCGCGAACCCGGTCCCGGCGAGGCGCTGGTCGCCGTGCACGCGGTCGGGATTTGCGGAAGCGACCGCGAGGTGTACCAGGGGAACCGGCCCGAGGGGTATGTGCGATACCCGTTGACGCCGGGGCACGAGTGGTCGGGAACCGTGACGGAGGTGGGCTCCGGGGTGCCGGCCTCGCTCGTCGGCCGCAAGGTCGTCGGCGAGGGGTTCCGCAACTGCCAGGTGTGCGACCGCTGCCACGCCGGCGAGACCACCCTGTGCACCGACGGTTACGAGGAGACCGGCTTCACGCAGCCGGGCGCCATGGCCGCCACCCTCACCCTGCCGGCCCGGCTGCTGCACGCCCTGCCCGACGACGCCGACCTCACGGCGGCCGCGCTCCTTGAGCCCGCCGCCTGTATCGCGGCGGCGGCGCTGAAGGGCAACGCCCAGCCGGGCGAGCGGGTCGCGGTGGTCGGCACCGGCACGCTGGGCATGTTCGCCGTGCAGTTCCTGCGCGCGATCTCGCCGAGTGAACTGCTGGTGGTCGGGACCCGGAACGACCGGGAGGCCCTGTCCCGGCAGTTCGGAGCCACCGACTTCCGCACCAGGGACCAGGAACTGCCCGACGACTTCGACGTCGTCATCGAGACCGCCGGGTCCGCGTCCGCCGCGCGCACCGCCGCCTCCCTGCTCAGGCGCGGCGGACGCCTGGTCCTGACCGGCATCCCGGCCGCCGGTGCCGAGGGTCTGGACCCGACCGACCTCGTCGTCCGGCAGCTGGAGGTGCACACCGTCTTCGGGGCACCGCCGGACGCCTGGGCGCACACGGTCCGGGTCTTCGGGGCCGGTCTCCTCGATCCGCTGCCACTGATCACGCACGAGCTGCCGCTGACCGAGTTCCCGCAGGCCATCGAGCTGGTGGGGACCGGTGATCCGAAGGTGGGCAAGGTGCTGCTCCGCCCCTAGTCGTACGCCGGTCGCGGCGTGCCCTGACCTCGCCGTGGCCGGCGTACCACCAAGTCTTTTCTCTGCCCCGAGCCGCGAACCTTGTCCGAAATACCGAACACGAAGGACAGCTTGTGACGACCGACGCTTCCGTTACGGCGGCCCGCCGACCCGGTGAGCAGGCGCTCGCCGCTCTCGGCTTGGGCGCGCCCGCCCTCGACCCCGCCGACGCCTCCGCGCACAGTTTCCCGGGCGGCGGCAAGTGGCGCACCGAGATCCCCTCCTGCGAGGGCCCCGAGGCGCTGGCCGTCGTCCTCAAGGAGTCCTCGCGGCTGGACGTGCCGATCCACCGGATCAGCCAGGGCAGCGGCGTGTGGATGCTCACCGACGCCGAGATCACCGAGATGGTCGACGCGACCGACGAACGGGACATCGAGCTCTGCCTGTTCACCGGCCCGCGCGGCACCTGGGACATCGGCGGTTCGGTGCGCTCCGACTCGCGGGGGGCCGGACTGCGGGCCCGCGGCCACGACGCGGTCGCCGGGTGTGTCGAGGACGCCGTCCGGGCGACCGAGCTGGGCGTCAAGTGTCTCCTCGTCGCCGACGAGGGCGTGCTGTGGACGCTGCACCGGGCCCGGCAGGCGGGGATCATCCCGGCCGACACCACCCTCAAGGTGTCCGCGCTGGTCGGGCCGGTCAACCCGGCGTCGTACTCGGTCTTCGAGCACCTCGGCGCCGACTCCATCAACGTCCCGAGCGACCTGACGCTCGATCACCTCACCGAGATCCGCCGGGTGTCCGGCGCCCCCATGGACATGTACATCGAGGCCCCCGACGACCTCGGCGGCTACATCCGGATGTACGAGGTCGCGGAGCTGATCCGGCGCGGCGCGCCGATCTACCTGAAGTTCGGGCTGTCCAGGGCGCCCGGCATCTACCCGTGGGGCACCCATCTGCGGGACGTGACGCTGGACACCGCGCGGGAGCGGGTGCGGCGGGGGCGGCTGGCCCTGGATCTGCTGGCGCGGCACGGGGCGGACGGGGGGATGGCGCCGCTGGGGTCGCGGCTGCCGGGTTCTCTTCGCCGGTTCCCCGTCGAGGGTTCCGCCTGATGAACATTGGGGACTGCGGGTCCGTCGTGGCTGGTCGCGCCCACGCGGCGGAGCCGCAAATCAACTGCAGCCCCGCGCCCCTTCGGGGCGCTTCAACCTCTCAACGACGAGAAGAACAGGGACGATCACATGCGCACTCGTAGAAGCGCCCTCACCCTCATAGCCGGGGCCGCCTCGCTCGCTCTCACGCTGTCCGCCTGCGGGCAGAGCGGTGAGGGTGGCAGCAAGACCGAGAGTGGCAGCGCCAAGGGCGGCACCATCGGCATCGCGATGCCGACCAAGTCCTCCGAGCGCTGGATCAACGACGGCAACAACGTCGTCAAGAACCTGACGGCCAAGGGCTACAAGACCAAGCTGGTCTACGGCGAGGACGACCCGGACACCCAGGTCTCGCAGATCGAGAACCTGATCACGCAGGGCGTCAAGGGCCTGATCATCGCGGCCATCGACAACAAGTCCCTGAACAACGTGCTCCAGGAGGCCGCGGACGCCAACATCCCGGTCATCGCCTACGACCGGCTGATCCTCGGCACCAAGAACGTCGACTACTACGCGTCCTTCGACAACACGAAGGTCGGCGTCGAGCAGGGCACGTACATCGTGCACAAGCTGGGCCTGGACAGTGGCAAGAAGGGCCCGTTCAACATCGAGCTGTTCGCCGGCTCGAACGACGACAACAACACCAAGTACTTCTTCAACGGCGCGATGAGCGTGCTCCAGCCGTACATCGACAAGAAGGAGCTGGTGGTCAAGTCCGGCCAGACCGCGCTGAACAAGGTCACCACGCTGCGCTGGGACGGTGCGACCGCGCAGTCGCGCATGGAGGACATCCTCACCTCCTCCTACAAGTCCGCCAAGGTCAACGCGGTGCTCTCGCCGTACGACGGCATCTCGATCGGCATCCTCGCCGCGCTGAAGTCGGACGGCTACGGATCCAGCAGCCAGCCGCTGCCCGTCATCACCGGGCAGGACGCGGAGCTGGCCTCGGTGAAGTCGATCATCGCGGGCGAGCAGACGCAGACCGTCTACAAGGACACCCGGCAGCTCGCCAAGGTCGCCGCAACCATGATCGACGACGTCCTGAACAAGAAGACGCCGGAGACGAACGACACCAAGACGTACGACAACGGCTCCAAGGTCGTCCCCGCCTACCTGCTGCAGCCGGTGAGCGTCGACAAGTCCAACTACGAGGACGTCCTGGTCAAGGGCGGCTACTACACCGACGCCGAGCTCAAGTAACCGCCGTCCCCTACTGATTGGAAGGCACGACCATGGCGGGACCCGTCCTGGAAATGCGCTCGATCGTCAAGACCTTTCCCGGCGTCAAGGCGCTGTCGGACGTCACACTGACCGTCCGCCAGGGCGAGGTCCACGCCATCTGCGGGGAGAACGGCGCCGGCAAGTCGACCTTGATGAAGGTCCTCTCCGGCGTCCACCCGCACGGCAGTTACGAGGGGGACATCCTCTTCGAGGGGGAGCTCTGCAGGTTCGGTGACATCCGGGCGAGCGAGCAGCGCGGCATCGTGATCATCCACCAGGAGCTGGCGCTGTCGCCGTACCTCTCCCTGGCGGAGAACATCTTCCTCGGCAACGAACACGCCAAGGGCGGGTTCATCGACTGGCGGGAGACCCTGCGGCACGCCACCGAGCTGCTGCGCCGGGTCGGTCTCGACGACCACCCGGAGACCCGCGTCACCGACATCGGCGTGGGCAAGCAGCAGCTGGTGGAGATCGCGAAGGCACTGTCTAAGAAGGTGAAGCTGCTCATCCTGGATGAGCCGACGGCCGCGCTGAACGACGAGGACAGCGGCAAACTCCTCGATCTCATCCTGGAGTTGAAGGACCAGGGCATCACCTCGATCATCATCTCGCACAAGCTCAACGAGATCCGCCGGGTCGCCGACTCGGTGACGATCATCCGGGACGGTCACTCCATCGAGACCCTCGACGTGAAGTCGAAGGAGACGACGGAGGAGCGGATCATCGCGGGCATGGTGGGCCGCGACCTCGACCACCGCTTCCCGGAGCGGACCGCGTACGAGGGCGAGACGGACGCGGCACCGGCCCTGGAGATCCGCAACTGGACCGTGCGGCACCCGATCGACCAGGAGCGCAAGGTCGTCGACGACGTGTCGGTCCACGTCCGGCGCGGCGAGATCGTCGGCATCGCGGGCCTGATGGGCGCGGGCCGCACCGAACTCGCGATGAGCGTCTTCGGGCGGACCTACGGCCGCTACGCGGGCGGCTCGGTCCTCAAGGACGGCACCGAGATCCGCACCAAGTCGGTCGCGGAGGCGGTCGGGCACGGCATCGCGTACGTCACCGAGGACCGCAAGCACTACGGCCTCAACCTGATCGACACCATCAACCGCAACATCTCGCTGACCGCGCTGAACAAGGTCGCCCGGCGCGGAATCGTGGACGAGCACGAGGAGCGGCAGGTCTCCGAGGGCTACCGCAAGTCCATGAACATCAAGGCGCCGACGGTCTTCGAGCCGGTGGGCAAGCTGTCGGGCGGCAACCAGCAGAAGGTCGTCCTCAGCAAGTGGATCTTCGCGGGTCCGGACGTGCTGATCCTCGACGAACCGACCCGCGGGATCGACGTCGGCGCCAAGTACGAGATCTACACGGTCATCGACCAGCTCGCCGCCCAGGGCAAGGCGGTCGTCTTCATCTCCTCCGAGCTGCCCGAACTGCTCGGCATGTGCGACCGCATCTACACCATGGCCGCGGGCCGCCTGACCGGCGAGGTGCCCAGGGCCGAGGCCACGCAGGAAGTGCTGATGCGCCATATGACGAAGGACAAAGAGGTATCGCGATGAGCACGGATGTCACCGCCAAGAGCCCGGCCCCCGTGCCGCCGGGCTGGAGCGCCCCCGACGATGACGGCGGGCTGCTCCAGCTGGTGCTGAACGGGCTGCGCCGCAACATGCGCCAGTACGGCATGCTGATCGCGCTCGGTCTGATCGTCGCCCTGTTCGCGGTGTGGACCAACGGGGACCTGCTGCTGCCGCGCAACGTCTCCAACCTGGTCCTGCAGAACAGCTACATCCTGATCCTCGCCATCGGCATGATGATGGTGATCATCGCCGGGCACATCGACCTGTCGGTCGGCTCGCTGACCGCGTTCGTGGGCGCCTTCGCGGCCGTGCTGACGGTCAATCACGGGGTGCCGTGGCCGGTCGCGCTGATCCTGTGCCTGGCGATGGGCGCCGTGGCCGGCTCGCTGCAGGGCCTGCTGATCGCCTACCTGGGCATCCCGTCGTTCATCGTCACCCTCGCCGGGATGCTGCTCTTCCGCGGTCTCACCGAGATCCTGCTCCAGGGCCAGACCATCGGCCCGTTCCCGAACGGCCTGCAGAACCTGGGCAACGGCTTCCTCCCCGAGGTCGGCCCGCACACCAACTACCACAACATCACGCTGCTGCTGGGCCTCGCGCTGGCCGCCGCCGTGGTCTGGCAGGAGTTCCGCGACCGGCGCCGCCAGCAGGAGTTCGCCCTGGACGTGCCGCCCACCCGGCTGTTCCTGCTCAAGCTGACCGCGCTGGTCGCCGCGATCCTCGTCCTCACCCTGCTGCTCGCCAGCTACAAGGGCGCCCCGATCATCCTGATCGTCCTGGGTGCGCTGGTCGTCGGCTACGGCTACGTGATGCGCAACGCGGTCTTCGGCCGGCACATCTACGCGATCGGCGGCAACCTGCCGGCGGCCAAGCTGTCCGGCGTCAAGGACAAGAAGGTCTCCTTCTACGTCTTCCTGAACATGGGCGTGCTCGCGGCCCTGGCCGGCCTGGTGGTAGCGGCCCGGCTGAACGCGGCCTCGCCGAAGGCGGGCGACGGCTTCGAACTGGAGGCGATCGCCTCCTCGTTCATCGGCGGCGCCTCCATGAGCGGCGGTGTCGGCACCATCCTCGGTGCCATCATCGGCGGTCTCGTCCTCGGCGTGCTGAACAACGGCATGAACCTCCTCAGCGTCGGCACCGACTGGCAACAGGTCATCAAGGGCCTCGCCCTGCTCGCGGCGGTCGGATTCGACGTGTGGAACAAGCGCAAGTCCGGTTCGTAAGTCAGCTCGGGCCCCGCCGGAAGGCGGGGCCCCACCTTTGTGGGAGCCGCACATGGAACTGAACAGACGCACGGTCATCGCAGGAGCCGCGGCGGCGGGCATCGCCGCCACCACCCTCGGCAGCGGTACGGCCGAGGCCGCCTCGGGAGGCAGGAAGCCGGTGAAGGAGTCCTTCGGGAAGCTCGCCGACGGCACGAAGATCTACCGCTGGTCGCTGGAGAACGGCGGCACCCGCCTGAAGGTCCTCAACTGGGGCGGCGTCGTCCAGACCCTGGAGATCCCGGACCGCCGCGGCCACTACGCCAACGTCTCCCTGGGCTTCGACAACATCGACGACTACGTCGCCAAGACCCCGTACTTCGGCGCCCTGATCGGCCGCTACGGCAACCGCATCGCCAAGGGCCAGTTCACCCTCGACGGCAAGAGCTACCAGCTCTCCGTCAACGACGGTGTGAACAGCCTGCACGGCGGCACCCAGGGCTTCGACAAGCACGTCTGGGACGTCGAGCCGTTCGTGAAGGGCTCCGACGTCGGCCTCGTCCTGCACTACACCAGCGTCGACGGCGAGATGGGCTACCCGGGCACGCTCAAGGCCAAGGTGACGTACACCCTCACCAGGCGCGGCGAGTGGATCATCGACTACGAGGCCACCACCGACAAGGCCACGGTCGTCAACCTCACCAGCCACGTCTACTGGAACCTCGCCGGCGAGGGCAGCGGGACCATCGAGGACCACGAGCTGACCATCGCCGCGGGCAAGTACACGCCGACCGACTCCGGGCTGATCCCCACCGGTGAGCTGGCCACCGTCCGCGGCACCCCGTTCGACTTCCGTGAGACGAAGACGATCGGGCGGGACATCCGGGCCGGGCACGTCCAGCAGGTGCAGGCCAAGGGCTTCGACCACAACTGGGCCCTGGACAAGGGCATCACCGCGAAGCCCGAGCACGTGGCCACGCTGCGCGACCCGCGCTCCGGCCGCACACTGAAGATCGCCACCGACCAGCCGGGGCTGCAGTTCTACTCCGGGAACTTCCTCGACGGAACGCTGACGGGGACGGGCGGGCGCACCTACCGGCAGGGTGACGCGCTGTGCCTGGAGACACAGCACTTCCCCGACTCGCCGAACCACGCCGACTTCCCGTCGACGGTGCTTCGGCCGGGGCAGGTCTACAGGACGCGGACGGTTCACACGTTCGACGCCTGAGGCGCGTGGGCGCGGCCGGTAAGGGGCTGGTCGCGTCCACGCCGGGGAAGAAACGTAAACTCACACTTTTTTCACACTCGTTGAACAGCGCCTCTGCCGCATCCGTATTCAAGGGCGGCCCGTGCTCCCCCGCGCGGGCCGCCCTAGACGACGGGCCCGAACGTCCCCATCGGGCCCGCCTCATACGGAGGTTCAATGGCCGGCAGCGTCACCTCGTTGTTCCGTAGCGGTGCTCACAGCCCGTCGATGGCGGCGCTGACCCGTGAAGGGGGCGACGGAACCGGCCCGGTCGACTTCTGCATTCCCTGCAACCCCTACTTCCCCACCCCGGCCATGATGGAAACGATGGCCGCCCGGCTGAAGGACATCATCACCTTCTACCCGAGCAGCGCCGACACCATCACCGCCGAGCTGTGCCAGCTCCTCCAGCTCCCGCCGCAGGCCGTGGCCATGGGCAACGGCTCCACCGAGCTGATCACCTGGATCGACCACCTGCTGGTCCGCGAGTCCCTCGCCATCCCCGTCCCCACCTTCGGCCGCTGGACCGACCAGCCGATGGAGACCGGCAAGCGCGTCGACATGTTCCCGCTCCAGGAGTCCAACGGCTTCGCCCTGGACCTCTCGCAGTACGCCGAGTTCATCCGCAAGCGGGGCACCAGGGTCGCCGTCGTCTGCAACCCCAACAACCCCGACGGCGGCTTCCTGCACAAGCAGCAGCTGGTGCAGTTCATGGACGCCATGGCCGACCTGGACCTGATCGTCATCGACGAGTCGTTCCTGGAGTTCGCCGACGCCGAGGCCGAGCCCAGCGTCGTCCAGGAGGCCATGCTGCGGCCCAACGTCATCGTGCTGCGCAGCCTCGGCAAGAACTTCGGCCTGCACGGCATCCGCTTCGGCTACATGGTGGCCAACCCCTCGCTCGCCGGCAAGGTCCGCTCGATGCTCCCGAAGTGGAACCTCAACGCCTTCGCCGAGTACGTCGTCTTCATGCTCAAGGAGCACGGCGCCGAGTACGCGCAGAGCCTGCTGCAGGTGCGCCGTGACCGTCTGGAGATGGCCAGCCAGCTCTCCCTGCTGCCCGGCCTGACGGTGTACCCCTCGCAGGGCAACTTCCTCTTCGTGCGCCTTCCCGTCGGCGCCGAGGGCACCGTGGTGCGGGACCGGATGCTCACCGAGCACCGGATCCTGGTCCGCGAGTGCGGCAACAAGATCGGTTCTTCCAGCCGCTTCCTGCGTCTCGTGGTGCGCCCCGAGGTGGACGTGCGTCGCCTGGTGTCCGCCATGGAACAGGTGCTCTACGGGACCAGGAGGGGAGCCGCCGTGCCCGAGCTGAGCACCGGGACCAGCTACAGCTCGGGCACGGCGGCGGTGGACCGGCTGGTGAGCGAGACCAACGGGGCGGGCATACAGCTCGCGCAGGCCGTCGGCGCGATGCCCGTCCCGGGGCTCGCCGCCGCTCCCGCCGCCGGCGTTGGCATGCCGCTCCCCGTCGCCGCGCAGCAGGACGGCGTCGGGATGCCGATGCCGGCGGCAGCCATGCCCATGCCCATGCAGATGCAGCAGCCTCAGCAACAGCCCCAGCAACAGCCGATGATGGCGCCGGTGGCTCAGATGTCACCCCTGGCTCAGATGGCCCAGATGGCCCAGGCGCCCGCACCGGCTCCGATGCCCATACAGATGCAGACCCCGGTCCCGGCACCCGCGCCGGCCGGGCCCACGCCGCCCGGGGTGCCGGCCCGGGGTGGGCTGACGGCCGCGCAGGTACGGGGGATGACGGCGCCCGCGCCGCCCGCCCCGAACCTGGCCCCGGCACCGGCCACCGGGTGGCCGAACGCGCAGAGCTGGCCCAATGCGGCGGGGATGGGGCAGGCCGGCTGATCGCCGTAGGGGTACGGTGCGTGGCCGGATGCGGCGCCGTCGTGGCTGGTCGCGCAGTTCCCCGCGCCCCTTACGGGGCGCTTGATCTGGGCGGGGTCACAAGTCGCCGTGGCCGGTCGCGCCCACGCGGCGGTAGCCGCAGATTCAACACAGCCCCGCGCCCCTTCGGGACGCGTCTCCCCACCGCAAGCTGATCAGCCCCGTACCCGGAATCGTGCCCCGTAAGGGGCGCGGGGAACTGCGCGACCAGCCCCCACCGGCCCGCGGTGGAGCGCTCAGCCTCGCACGGCGTGCAGAAGCGACGCTCCCAGAGGCAACGTGTGGCAGGCCACCTGCCTGAAGCCCGCCTCCTCCAGCAGGCGCCCGTAATGGGCCTCCTCCCGCTCCCTGCCGCCCACGTTGCACAGCATGTGGAGGTCCCAGGCCGCCGCAGTGTCGCTGGGGAGCAGGCGTTCCACGATCAGCAGGCGACTGCCCTGGGGCATCGCCTCCGCGCAGCGGCGGAGGATGGTCAGGCAGCGGTCGTCGTCCCAGTCGTGCAGGACGCGGGACAGGAGGTAGACGTCGCCGCCGGAGGGGACCGAGTCCGTGAAGTCGCCCGCGGTGAAGGTGCAGCGGCCGGGCAGGTCGGACAGTTCCGACCGGGCCGTCTCCAGGGCCTCGGGGCGTTCCAGCAGGACGCCGTGCAGGTGGTCGTGGGCCCGGAGGACCCGGCCCAGTAGTGCGCCGTTGCCGCCGCCGACGTCGACCACGCGTCGTACGCCGGAGAAGTCGACGAGGTCCGGCACCGGTGTGAACATCTCCGCGCTCGCCGCCATCGACCGGTGGAAGAGGTCGCTCAGTTCGGGGCGGGCGGCGAAGTAGCGGAAGTGGTGCTCGCCGTAGCGGTGGGCGAAAGCTTCCTGCCCGGTGCTGACGGCGTACGGGAGCCCGGCGAAGGAGTCGTAGAACGGGCCGCCGTAGAGCAGTGCGAGGGGGTGGAGGGAGTGGTCCGTGCCGGTGCGCAGGGGTTCGCCGAGGGCGGTGAGGTGGTACGTGCCGTCGGGGGACGAGGTCAGTAGGCCGAGCGTGGCGAGGTAGCGGAGGAGTCGGTGCAGGGCGTCGGGGTCGGTGCCGGTGCGGGTCGCGAGGGTGGTGGTGTCCAGGGCGGGGTGGGCGGCCAGGTGGTCGGCGATGCCCAGTTCGGCCATGGTGCGGACGGCCTGGGTGGCCCAGGCGCCGGTCATCACGCCGAGGAGGGCGAGGGTGGGGTCGGGGAGGGGTTCCTGGCGGCCGGGGAGGCGGAGTTCGAAGCGGCGGTGGGCGGCGGTGCGGAAGTAGAGGACGGTGACGTTCTCGTGGTTGTTGTAGCCACCGCCGTCCGGGACCGCCCCGCCGCGCTCCGTCAGCAGGGTGCGCAGTCCGGCGGGGATCACCCGGCCCGGTGCGGTCACCGCGAAGGCGTGGTGGGACTCGTGGTCCGTGGCGCGTTCGTCGGCGGCGACGGCCTCCAGCGGGGAGCCGGGCGGCACGGGCAGCGCGAAGATCTCCACGGTCCGCCCGGCCACGGGCACGTGCACGATCCCGACCGTGCTGTCCCCGACCGCGGCGCCGTAGCGCCGGGCCAGCCGCCGGCGCACCACCACGCTCGGTGCGACGGGGCCGGGGTCGAGGCCTGCGCCGCGCAGTTCGTCGCGGAGCCCGTCGAGGGAGGCGGGGAAGACCAGTACGGCGGTGTGGTCGTAGCCGAGGTGGCGGGCGACGTCGGTCCGCTCGTCGGCCGTCAGGCCGGGCAGCAGCTCGGCGAGGACCTGGTCCGTGTCGTGGTCGCGGACGTGGTCGGCCGCGCGCCGGATGCGTACCAGGTCGGTTTCCGTCAGACATGCCTGTACGACGGAGAGGTTCATCGAGGTTCCTCCGTGGATTCCCCGGCCTTCAGACCGAGTAGGAAACGGACTCCTTCGGAGCAGAGCAGGGGAAGCAGAACCGCCGTCAGAGCGGTTCTGCGTCTACCGGCCACCGGCCGACACCTCTGGCTCACATGGGAGCTGATAAAATGTGAGATACGACGCAGCAGGTCAAGCGGGCCTTCAAGTACCGCTTCTACCCCACGGGCGAGCAAGCGGCTGAGCTGTCGCGCCCGTTCGGCTGCGTCCGCCTCGTCTGCAACAAGGCCTTGGAAGACCGCACTCGGGCCTGGTACGGCGAGCAGCGCCGCATCTCCTATGTCCAGGCGTCCGCCACGCTGACACAGTGGAAGAAGACCGAAGAACTCGCCTTCCTCGCCGAAGTGTCCTCCGTCCCGCTCCAGCAGGCATTGCGGCACCTGCAAGGAGCGTTCGCAAACTTCTTCGCCAAGCGAGCGAAGTACCCGCGCTTCAAGAGCCGGAAGAAGTCCCGCGCGTCGGCGGAGTACACCCGTTCCGGTTTCACATGGCGGGACGGTCGTCTCACACTGGCGAAGACGGTGGAGCCCTTGAACATCCGTTGGTCGCGTCCGCTGCCCGAGGGCGCGGAGCCGTCCACGGTGACCGTCTCGCGGGACAGCGCGGGCCGCTGGTTCGTGTCCCTTCTGTGTGAAGACACCATCAGCCCGGCCCCCGCCACAGACGCGGCGGTCGGCCTGGACGCCGGGATCACCTCCTTGGTGACCCTGTCGACCGGGGAGAAGATCACCAACCCGAGGCATGAGCGCCGGGACTTCCTGCACAGACTCTCGACTCGACTCGTCCGCGAGAACCAAACGGTCGTGATCGAGGACCTCACCGTCCGCAACCTGCTGAAGAACGGCAGGCTCGCGCGCGCCATCTCGGACGCGGCCTGGACGGAACTGCGCTCCATGCTGGAGTACAAGTGCGCCTGGTACGGGCGCGAACTCGTCGTGATCGACCGCTTCTTCCCCAGCAGCAAGCTGTGCGGGAACTGCGGCACGGTCCGAGAGAAGCTGCCGCTGAACATCCGCGAGTGGACCTGTGAGCGTTGCGGCACGGTCCATGACCGCGACGGGAACGCGGCACGCAACATCCTGACCGCCGGGCTGGCGGCAGCAGCCTGTGGAGACGGTGTAAGACCTCAACGGGAGTCCTCCCGGACGGGGCAGTCGTCGGTGAAGCAGGAAACCCAGCGGGTGACCGCTGGAATCTCCAGCCTTTAGCTCTTTTGGGCGAGGGAAGAAGTCAAGAAGGGTTCCCGGTGATCGTGATCGTGACCGTGGGCAGGAAGAACCGGGGACGATGGGCCCCGGGGGTCAGATGCCGGTGTAGTTCTCGGCGAAGAAGTCCTGGTGCGTGCGGGAGGTGCGCAGGCTCTCCAGGCGGGCGTACTGCAGCGCACGCCCGTAGCGGGCCTCGTCGTCCTCGCCGGCCGGGCCGTGCAGCAGGCCGCTCATCCAGTGCGAGAACTCGTGGGCCCGCCAGACGCGGGGCAGGCAGTCGGCGGCGTACCGGGCGAGGCCCGTGCCGTCGCCGTGGGCCACTGCCCCTTCGAGGGCACGGGCCAGCAACTCGGCCTGGAGTACGGCGAGGTTGGCGCCCTTGGCGGCCGAGGGGCTGATGAGTCCGGCCGCGTCGCCGGCCAGCCACAGCCGCCCGGCGCCCGGTGACTCCAGGACGTCGGAGCGCAGGTCCACGACCGCCTTCTCCAGGACGGCGCCCTGGCACAGCGGACCGAACTCGGCGGTCCGCAGCCGGGCCGCCAGCTCCGCCCAGATCCGGTCCTCGCTCCAGTCCGCGGGATCGGTGCCGCGCGGACACTGGAGGTAGTAGCGGGTGACGGCGGCGGTCCGTGCCATGTGACCGGCGAACCCGCGCTCGTGCAGGGCGTATCCGACCGCCTCCAGGCTGGGAGGGGCGGCGACCAGCACGGCCAGCCAGGAGACCCCGTGGTCCCGGCGGGCGGTCCGGGTGCCGCGGGCCGTCAGTGCGGCGCGGCCGATCCCCCGGTGCCCGTCGCAGCCGGCGACGTACCGCCCGGTGACGTCCGCGCCGCCGCGCACCCGCACCCGGCCCCCGGCCGCTTCCTCGGCCACCTCCGCCGCCTCGGCGGCGAACCGGATCTCCCCGCCGCGCCGCAGGTACTCGGCGACCAGGTCCCGTACGAGTTCCTGCTGGGGGTAGACGGTGTGCGGCTCACCGAGGCCCGACTTTCCGTAGTCCAGGGTGAATTGGCCGTGGTCGCTGCGGAACAGGCAGGTGGTGTGGGTCTTCCCGCGGGCCAGCAGGCCGGCCGCCAGGCCGTGCTCCGTCAGCACGCGCACGGAGTGGGCGGCGAGGAATCCGGCCCGGGCCCTGCCCTCCACCGCGGCCCGGTCGCGCCGCTCCAGGATCACGCAGTCGATGCCCCGGTCCAGCAGCAGGTTCCCCAGTACGAGCCCTGCCGGGCCGGCGCCGACGATCACTACACCGACCTGTGCTGTTGTCATTCCCCACCCCTGGAGTTGCCCTTTGTCCAGAAGGTTTCATATCAGCCCAATACGGCATGGAAGCTGAAGAAGTGGGCTAATTACCCCTAAAGGGTTGCCGAGGGGGACGTGAGCTGCCGAGGACGCGCGGAAACGGCGTGGAAACGGCGCGGTGCCCGTCCGCATCGAATGCGAACGGGCACCGGATCGAGCGCCGGGCAGGCCTTGCACCTGCATTTCCCCGCAGGAAGCGGGGCGTCTTTCCTTGGACCACCAACGCAGCACCAGCCACCGTGAGTTACGGCGACCAGCTCTGTAACGATCATACCGTACGCCGCGCGTCGCCCTGCCCCTCGTCGAGCTTGCTGACCAGACCGCGCAGTACGGGCCCGTACTCGGGGTGGGCGAGGGCGAAGGCCATCTGGGCGACGAGGTAGTCGGCCGGGTTGCCGGTGTCGTACCAACTGCCCTGGATCACCTGCCCGTACACGGCCCGGCTGGTGGCGTAGGCGTTGATGGCGTCGGTCAGGTACACCTCGCCGGTCCGGTGCTCGTACCAGCGGCGGGTCTGCTCGCGCAGTTCGTCGATGATGCCAGGGGTGACGACGTAGCCGCCGATGGCCGCGTACGGCGACGGGGCGTCGGCCGGCGCGGGCTTCTCGACCAGGCCGGTGATGCGCAGCTGGCCGTCGCCGAGGTCCTCCTTGACTATGGGCACGCCGTAGCGCTGGGAGTCGGCGGGGTCCATCGGCAGCAGGGCCAGCACCGGGCAGCCGGTCTGCTCGTAGGCGCGGATCAGCTGCTGGGCGCGGGGCACCTCGGCGACGAACACGTCGTCGGGCCAGAGCACGAGGACGGGCTCGTCGCCGAAGGAGCGGGCGGCGTTCAGCACGGGGGTGCCGTTGCCGTACGGGCCGTACTGGTCGAGGTAGGTGATGTGCCCCTTGCGGGCCAGTTCGGCGACCTCCTCGACGGCGTCCGCGTAGGCCGTCTTCCCGTCGTGGCGCAACTGCTCGACGAGTCCCGGGTTGGGCCGGAAGTGGTCCTGGATCAGGCTCTTCCCGCCCGAGACGACGATGGTGATGTCGGTGATTCCCGAGTCCACCAGCTCGCGCACGGTGTGCTCGATCACCGGTTTGTCGCCGACCGGGAGCATCTCCTTCGGCGTGGCCTTGGTCAGGGGCAGCAGGCGGGAGCCCAGTCCGGCGGCCGGGATCACGGCCCTGCGGATCGTCGGGGACATCAGGTCTCTCTCGGTCGAACGGCACGGGGTACGCGGACGCTACCAACGGACCTTGTGCCGCTCGGGAAACGCCCGCCGTCCGGCTCCCTTCGTCCAGGCGATTTCCAGGCGACTTCCAGGCGAAGTCGAGATGGAGCGGGGCGGACGTTGCGGCCCGCGGACTTCTCCGAGGCCGTGCTCAGCGCGGCGGCTCCGGCTCCGGCTCCGGCTCCGGGGCGTCGGGGACGGCTCCCCGGGCATGCAGTTCGGCGATCTCGGCGGGGCCGAATCCCAGCTCGGCGAGGATCTCTTCGTTGTGCTCGCCCAGGTCCGGCGCCCGTTTCGCCGGCACCTTCGGCACCCCTCGGAGGTTGACCGGGCTGCCGACGGTCTCCGCCAGCCCGCTGACTCCTGCCAGCGGCACGACGATGCCGTTCTCGCGCAGTTGCGGGTCCCGCGCGGCCTCTTCCGGCGTCTGGATGAGGCTGTAGGTGATGCGTTCCCGGTCCAGCGCTTCCTTCCAGTGGGCGAAGGGCCGCGAGCGGAACGCGGTGTCGAGCAGCTCGGCCAGCGCGGCGGAGTGCTCGACCAGGCCCTCCAGGTCTGCGAACCGGGGATCATCGAGCAGTTCGGGGTGTCCGACGGTGCGTGCCAGCCCCTGCCACCGCGCGGGTGAGGCGACCAGCATGAACCACTCGCCGTCCGCGGTCCGGTAGGGGTTGACCAGCGGGTTCGCCGGCGCCTTCCGGTCGTGCAGCTCGAAGGGTGTGCCGTGGGCGAGGGCGCCGGCCACGAGGGTTCCGGTGGCCCAGACACCGGTGGCGAGCAGTGACGTCCCCACGTCGGCCCCTTGTCCCGTTCGCTCACGGCGGTAGAGGGCGGTCGTGATCGCCGCGTAGACGGCGATCGCCGTCGTGTAGTCCCCGCTGCCCCAGACCGGTACGGTCGGCGGGGCGCCCGCGTCGCGGGTGGCGGCCAGCAGGCCGCTGCGCGACCAGTAGGCGGTCAGGTCGAAGCCGGGCTGCCGGGCGTCGGGGCCGGTGTCCCCGAAACCGGTGAGGTCGGCGTAGACGACCCTCGGGTTCCAGCCCGAGACCTCCGCATAGCCGAGGTGCAGCTTCTCGCGCGTGCCGTGCGGGAAGTTGGTGATCACCACGTCGGCCCACTCGACGAGCCGTTTGAGGACCTCGACGGCCGCCGGCGACTTCAGGTCCAGCACCATGCCCCGCTTGTTGCGGTTGGCGAGGTGCCAGCCGTAGTTCGCCCGCGCCTGCGGACTGGGCGGCACCGAACTCAGCCGCCGCTGGGGGTCGCCCGTCCCCGGCGGCTCGATCTTGATGACGTCCGCTCCGAAGTCGGAGAGCATGGTGGCCGCGGCCGGTGCCGCGATGAACGAGGACGCGTCGAGGACCTTCAGGCCGGTGAAGACGGATTCGGTGGTCACGGATTCGGTGGTCATCGTCGTCACTTCACGAAGGCGCTCAGGCCGTCGGTGACGGCGCGTCCCACGATCAGGGTCTGGATCTCCCGCGTGCCCTCGTACGAGTAGAGGGCCTCGGCGTCGGCGACGAAGCGGCCGATCTTGTAGTCGAGGACGATGCCGTTGCCGGCCAGCAGCTCCCGGGCCCACCCGACGTTCTCCCGCATCCGCACGGTGCAGTACGCCTTCGCCAGGGCGGAGTGCTCGTCCCGGTAGATCCCGGCGTCCTGCAACTGGGCCAGACGCGTCACCATCCCGCACGAGGCCGTGGCGTTCCCGAGCATCTTCACCAGCAGGTCCTGGACGAGCTGGAAGCCTCCGATCGGGCGCCCGAACTGCTCGCGTTCCTTCGCGTACCGCAACGCGATCTCGTACGCGCCGAACATCACGCCCACGGCCTGCCACGCCACTCCGCTGCGCGTCTGGCGCAGGATGCCCGCGGTGTCCTTGAACGAGTTCGCGTTCTGCAGCCGGTTGGCCTCCGGAACGCGGCAGCCTTCGAGCACGATGTCGGCGTTCTGCACGATCCGCAGCGCCATCTTGTTCTCGATCTTCGTCGCCGTGAACCCGGGGGTGTCCTTCTCCACGACGAAGCCCAGCACGTGGTTCGTCTCGGTGTCCCGCGCCCAGATGACGACCAGGTCGGCGAAGGTCGCGTTCCCGATCCACCGCTTGGCCCCGTCGAGGACCCAGCCGTCGCCGTCGCGGCGCGCGGTCGTCCGCAGGCCGCCGGCCACGTCGGAACCCCCGTGCGGCTCGGTCAGCCCGAAGGCTCCGATCTTCTCGAAGCGGCTCATCGCCGGCAGCCACCGCCGCTTCTGCTCCTCGGAGCCGCAGGCGAGGACCGAGCCCATGGCGAGCCCCGTGTGCACGCCGGAGAAGGTGGCCAACGACGCGTCGGCATGCGCGAATTCCAGCGCGAGGAACCCCGAGAGGAGATTGCTCGGCCTGGATTCCGCGGAGTCCGGGTCCGCCCAGTCCACGAGCCCGAGCCTGCCGAATCCCTCCACCAGCTGAAAGGGGAACTCGGCCCGCGCCCAGTAGTCGTCGACGATGGGAGCGGCCTGCGTGTCGAGGAATTCACGGACGCGCTCGACCTTCTCCCGCTCGCTGTCCGTCAGCAGTTCCTCGAAGGAATAGAAATCGGCCGGAAGCAGCCCTTTGCCCAGGTAGGGACCGGACGGCGTCGGCAGAAGCGGGGTGGCGCCCATGGAAGTCCTCCTCCAACACTGCGGGACATGGTCGTGACTTCGAAGCCCCTCGCCACTCGCCACTCTCCGTGCGGTGTCTCGGTTCTCCGGCGCGATTAGACCCGGATCCCGCGCCGATTCCCTTGAGCCCTCGCCGTTCAGGGGGTGCCCTCGTCGCGGCGAACTACCCTTATGGCCCCTTCGCGCCCGGTACCGGCGAGGAGTGCGGTGCGTGCGGGTGCGGCCCATGAGTGATCGCCCGCCCACGTCGCCCTGGCCAGCGGTCGGGCGAGTTTTCTGTGGCCGGAGAACAACATGATGAGTTGAGACGTCTATCCCGTTGCGCGAAGCGGCATTTCGTGGCCTGCTTCAGAGGCCGGTAGCGTCGGATTCATGGACTGGAGTTTTCAGACGGCCGAAGAATTGGCGGCCGCGTTGCGTGCCGGTGAAGTGACCTCGGCGGAACTGACCGATGGGGCGATTGCCCGTATCGAGCGCGACGACAAGGTGATCAACGCGATCTGTGTGCCGGACTTCGACCGTGCGCGGGCCGCCGCGCGCGGTGCCGACCAGGCGCGCGCCCGGGGCGAGGTCCGGCCGCTGCTCGGTATACCGGTGACGGTCAAGGAGTCCTACAACATGGCTGGGCTGCCCACCACCTGGGGCATGCCGCAGCACCGGGACCATGTGCCGGCCGAGGACGCGGTACAGGTGTCGCGGCTCAAGGCCGCGGGCGCGGTGGTGCTGGGCAAGACCAATGTGCCCTTGGGGCTGCAGGACATCCAGAGCTTCAACGAGATCTACGGCACCACCAACCATCCGTGGGATCACGATCGCACGCCGGGCGGATCCTCCGGCGGATCGGCGGCGGCCCTGGCGTCCGGATTCTGCGCGCTGTCCATCGGCTCCGACCTCGCCGGTTCGCTGCGCACCCCCGCGCATTTCTGCGGCATCTATGCGCACAAGCCGACAGTCGGACTGGTGGCGACCCGCGGCATGGTCGCGCCGCCGGCACCGCCATTGCCGGTCGACCTCGACCTCGCCGTCGCCGGTCCGATGGCGCGCACCGCCCGCGACCTCACGCTCCTGCTCGACGTCATGGCCGGACCGGACCCGCTGACGCTCGGCAAGGCGTACGACTTGACGCTGCCGCCCGCGCGCCACGAGCGGCTCGGCGACTTCCGGGTCCTGGTAGTCGACGAGCATCCGCTCATTCCGACCGGGTCCGCTGTGCGGGCGGGCGTGAACCGGGTGGCCGACGCGCTTGCCGACGCCGGCGCCCGCGTCGAACGGCACACTCCGCTGCTGCCCGATCTGACCGAAGCCGCGACGCTCTACACGCAGTTGCTGTTTTCGGGCTCTGCCGCACGTTTTCCCGTCGAAGCGTACGAGCAGCTGCGGACCCACGCCGCCGGACTGAGCGCAGACGACCAGAGCCTCGACGCGGCGCGGCTGCGTGGCATGGTGTTCAGCCACCGCGACTGGATCGAGGCCAACAACCGTCGCGAGCTCCACCGTCACGGCTGGCGGCAGCTCTTCGCCGAGTTCGATGCCGTGGTGTGTCCGATCACGCCGACTCCCGCGTTCCCGCACGACCACAACCCCAATCCGCTGGAACGCCGGATCGACATCGACGGCGTCGGGTACCCGTACTTCGACCAGCTCGTCTGGGCCGGTCTGGCCACCATGCCCGGCCTGCCCGCCACCGCCGTACCAGCGGGCCGGTCCCCCGAGGGTCTGCCGGTGGGAGTGCAGCTCATCGGCCCGATGTTCGAGGACCGCACCCCGCTGCGGCTGGCCGAACTGCTCGAGCAGAAGATCGGCGGCTTCCAGGCACCGAGGTAGGGCGTACCACCGGGTGTCCGTCGAGGACGAGGTGCGGATGACGAGCTAGTACTCCAGTTGCAGTTCGCTATTCCTGCTGGTCGGGGGCGTGTTCGTGAGTGTACTTGGCTGATGTGCCGTCAGGTGGCGGGAGTTCGTGACTTCGGGTGCGGCGCCCGTAGTGACCCGCGTCTGAGTTGGCGGGCAGGTAGCGCCGGAGAGGGCTGACCTGGGTTGTTCGCCGGTCTTCGACTGCCTGTCGGCGCCGACCATCCGGATCTCCTTGCAGCGCAGAGGGTCGCGCAGGGTCTGGAAAACGCACGCCTCGTAGACGGTACGGATCACTGAGGCGGCACGCCGAAATGGCTTGTCCCCAGGTCGGATGTCGATCAGGATCGCCTCATGACGACCAGAAAGGGCCATGCCGTCTAGGCGCCCCGCTCCGCTCTCCACCGCTCGTGCGCCGCCGACCGCCGCTCACCGCAGCGCCCGATGGCCGTGACCGACCGCCCACTCAGGAGAGCCCGCCAGTGCAGAAGACCGTCCTCGTTCCCTACGCTCACCTCCCCCGAGCGCACCACGACCGCCATGTCCTGACCAGTACCGTCGACGTTTTCGGCGTCGCCCACTGGCTGCTTGCCGAACGCGCTCCGCAGCCCGGCAGCGATGTCCTGCCCTTTGACGCGCTGGTCGTTTCCGTCGATCCGGGCGGCAACGTCGAGCTCACCGAGCTGAGCGCCGTGCGGGCCCGCTGGCCGCACCTGGACCGCCTGCCCGACGGCGGGTTTGTCGTCGCCGCGTCTCGCGCCCGCCGGTACGAGGACGCGAACCAGGTCCAGGTCTTCGACGCGCTCGGCCGCGAGACCTCGTCCTTCTCCGTCGGGGACGCCATCGAGCACCTGCTCGTGGACGAGACCGGCCATATCTGGGTCGGGCACTTCGACGAGAACCCGGTGGGAATCCGCTGCTGGAGCGCCACGGGCCGACTCGCTTGGACGTCAGACGACGCCCGCATCCCCGGTCTCTTCGACTGCTACGCCCTGAATGTGTCGGGCACCGTCGCCTGGGCGTGCCCTTACACGGACTTCCCGCTCGTCGAGATACGCCCCGACCGCACCGATCGGCCCGTGAGGGTGTGGGCGAACCGTGTACGGGGCTCCCATGCGGTGGCCGTCCACGGTGAGCGGGTCGCCTTCTACGGCGGCTACGGCGAGGAGCGGGACCGACTTGCCCACGGAAAGATCATCGAAGCATCCGTCGAGCCAACGGACGTCGGCCTGCTCACCCTGCCCGATGGCTCTGCCCCCGGCCGTCGGCGGGTTGTCGGCCGAGGAAGCAGGATCTACGTCCAGGCCGAGCCGTTCACCACCTGGGGCGTGTTCGACCTCAGCAGCTGATACCCGGCACTGGAAAGGCCGTTTCTACCCGGTCGTCGACCATCCGTTCACGCCGGGGACGGACCCACGGTCGAGGCGCGGGTCGCACGGCTCGACACCGACAGGCGGGCGAGCTTGCGCTAGAGATCTTTAATGGTTGGGGTTACGGGGGTCGTGACGGTTGTCGTGGGCCGCGCTATGCCGGAGAGATGAGGTATCCCGATGGCGGTGGGCTGACGGCCGAGGAGCGGGATCGGCGTGAGCAGGTCCGGCTTGCGGCGGCTGACTTGATCGAGGCCGGGGCCAGTAACGGGGAGGTGGCTCGGCGGTTCAGGGTGACCAGGATGTCGGCGAACCGTTGGCGTCGGGCCTTGGCCACGGGCGGCCGCCAGGCGCTGGTCTCCAAGGGGCCCGGTGGCGCCAGATGCAAGCTCGATGCCGACCAGCTACGCGTGCTGGAGACGGTGTTGGAGGTCGGTCCGGCCGCGTCGGGCTGGAGTGACCAGTGCTGGACGCTGGTCCGCATCGGCGAGATCGTGCGGCGCCGGTTCGGGGCCGAGTACACCCTGGCCGGGCTGGATCTGCTGCTGCACCGCATTGGCTGGAGCGTGCAGGTCCCGGCCCGCAAGGCCACCGAGCGGGACGAGGCGAAGATCGCCGCCTGGAAGGACGAGCGGTGGCCCGTCATAAAAAGAGGGCGGCGGACTTGGGCGCCTGGCTCTGCTTCGAGGACGAGGCAGGTCAGGGCCTGAGGCCGCCCAAAGGCCGCACCTGGGGCCGCCGAGGCCGCACCCCGCTCGTGAAGGTCACCGCCGCGGGCACCAAACGGGTCTCGATGGCGGCGTTGATCTGCACCAAGGCCGGCCACCGGCCACGGCTGATCTATCGCATCCACCTCGACCGCGGCCCCGCCAAAGACCGACGCAAGGGCTTCGCCGAGACCGACTACGCCCACCTGCTTGATGCCGCTCACCAGCAGCTCGGCGGCCCGGTCGTGCTGGTCTGGGACAATTTGAACACGCACGTCAGCCGCACCATGCGGCGGCTGATCGACGCCCGATTATGGCTGACCGTCTACCAGTTGCCGCCATACGCTCCGGAGTTCAACCCGGTCGAGGGCGTGTGGTCGCACCTGAAACGGTCGCTGGCCAACCTCACCAAACACAGTCTCGACGAGCTCACCGTACTGGTGAAAACCCGGCTCAAACAGATGCAGTACCGACCCGGCCTCATCGATGGCCTCATCGCCAAAACCGGCCTCACCCTCCAACCGCCGCATCCCCAGGCGTTAAAGATCTCTAGAGGGCGCTAGGGGGCAGCAAGTGCGGGGCGCGGTTGCCGAGGATGCCGAAGATCAGCTCCTTCGCCAGGCCGCGCAGTTCCGCCAGGAAGGCGGCATCGACTTGGCCCTCCCTGGCCCAGATGCCGGCGAGGGACTCGGCGCAGGCCTGGGCTAGGTCGCTGTTGAAGTCGCCGTCCCGGATGGCCCTGATCAAGGCCGCCTCGACGAACGGACCAGACAGGAACTCCAGACCCGACGCCGCGTCCTCCTGCTCGTCCTCGCGCGCCGTGGGGTCTTCAAGGAGGCATACGAGCAGAACCGCGCGCTCCTCGTCCGGGATCTCCGGATCGCTCCACACCGGGCCCGGCGACGAGACCGCTACCGAGTCCACTTCCGCACTGCGGTGCCGCTCCTTCCTGAGCAGCCTTGCCAGCCAGTTCCTCATCTGGAACAGATCCTCGATTCCGTCCACAATTGCCCTCGCCGATCCCGCTGCCGACCACAGCCCGACCTGCCCGCCGAAGGAGCTGACACTGGCGCCGTAGCCCGCGCTCGCAAGCCGGCCCGCCAAGCTCGCCCCGTCGTGCACGGCCGTCTGCGTGCGCTGGGCCGCTCGGCGGCGTCGCCACATCGTAGATGTCGTATGCGACAGCTGTGGCGAGCAGCAGCCTGCCACCGATGGCGGTCGACCTTGCCAAATCGATGGCTCCGCGCGGCGCCCACGGCCCGCTCAAGGGGATGTGCTCCTTCGTAACCCCAGCCGTTAAAGATCTCTAGACGTTGTCGTTGGGTCGGTTCTGAGCGTCGCAGTTGTCCTTTCGGGCCAGGTGCCGCGCTCAGTCACAAGAGTGGAGGTGGGGTCCCGCGTCTAGGATGGAAAATTGTGACTGAGCGCCCTACTTGGCTGTGACCGCTCGTCCGTGATGCCTCGCCTCGGGTGCGTATCCGATTGGCCTGCAGCCGACGTACGGATCACTGGGACGCAGCGCCCCAGTTGCCACTCCGGCCATCAGCGTCGTTCTGTGCGTGACGAGTCGGCACCGTCCTCGCGCCTACCTGACTACGGCGTCAGTCTCGCGGGTGGGCTGCTCTTCTCTTCACGCACGCTCACGCTGTGGTCGGGGCGACCGCAAAGACGGATCCCGTGCTGGCTCCCGCGTACACCACACCGTTCAGCACCACGGGTTCGGGGCGCTCGTCGAGCGGACTCTCGATGCTCAGGTTCGGGTCGCGTCGTGCCGCACTGCGCCACAAGGTCTTTCCCGTCGCAGCATCGACACAGGTGATCCGCCCGTCAACGGCCGAGCTGTACAGCCGGCCGCCGGCGAGCACCGGGCGAACGGGAGATTCGCCTCCCGTCTCCACGGTCCAGTTTCGCCGGCCTGTCCGGAGGTCGTACGAGGCCAGCATGCCGTCCGCCCGGCTGATGTAGAGCGTGTCGCCCTGCGTGCGCGCAGTGCCCTTTGGAGCGTTCCTGAGGGGAAGGCGTTCCGTGCTTCCGTCCGCCCTGGAGACGCGGGTGACGCTCCGGCCGTCGAGCAGAAAGGTCACCGTGCCGCCGTCGGCCGCCACCGGCGTGCCGGGGTCATCGTCGAAAGTGGCGAGAACCTTGGTCGTGCGCAGCGTGGCGTCATCAAGGACGGCGACGGATGCGATGAAGCCTTCATCTGCCGCGGCCTCCAGCAGATACAGCGCACCGTCCTCACCGCAGAAGACGGTGGAGTACTCGCCGGCGGGAAAGGTTCTGGACCCGACCAGCTTTCCCGTCCGCGCATCCCTGCGGTCGATCCGGACTCGGTCCGCCTCCGGGTGGTCAACCGTCGTGACCGTGGACTTCTGCACGCTGAAGCTTGGCGATGTCATCCAGGCGGACCACAGCAGGTCACCGGTCTTCACGTCAAAGCCTTTGAGCTGTTCCCTGCCTTTTGCGTCGATCCGCGCGTCGTCGACCAGGACCGTGTCTCCGGCGAACCCCACGACCGAGCCGGTATCCGTGGAAGGGCCTGTGTACGGCTTGCTCCACATCGTCCGTCCAGAGGCGACGTCGATCCGTTCAGCCACCACACCGACCTCCGTGCACACAAGTACATCCCCGGTACCGGCACAGGAGGGGAGGCTGTCATAGTCGTGGTGCTCTGTGGTGATGGTCGGCTTCTTCTCCCACAAACCCCACCCCTTCGGCCGCAGAGCCGCAACTGGTTCGATGGCGGGAGCAGTTCGTGTCGACGAGGCGTGGACCGAGGGCGATGCCGAGCCCTTGGCGTCACCCTGAGCTCCTCCCGCATCGCCCCCCAGAAGCACTGGGACCGCCGCTGTCACCGCAATAACGGTGACAGCGGCAAGCAGGTAGGTGCGCGTCCGGAGCCGTCGCCGGGGACCAAGTGCGGAGCCTTCCGGTTCCGTCGTCTTCTCAGGTTCCTCTGGCCCTGCTGTCTCTATCCCCTGTTCCTGAAGCATAGCGAGCAGATCGGCGGCGGAGGGCCGGCCGGTGGGGTCCTTGCTCAAGCACTTCTCGATGACGGGACGCAGGGCCAGCGGGACTCCCGCGAGGTCCGGAGCGTCATGGGCAATCTTCATGGCGACCGCGATGGGTGGGGTGCCCGTGTCGCCGTCGAACGGTCCCCGGCCCGTCGCCGCATACGTCAGGACCCCGCCCAGTGCGAACACGTCGGCCGCCGCCCCCACCTCGCGCGGCATGCTCAGCTGCTCCGGTGCCATGAAGGAAACCGTGCCCAGGACCTTGCCGCTCCGTGTCAGCGGTTCCGCGCTCAGTACCCGGGCGACACCGAAGTCGATGACACGGGGGCCGTCCTCGGGCAGCAGCACATTGCCCGGCTTGAGATCGCGGTGCACCAGACCGGCCCGGTGGATGTCACGCAGGGCCTCGGCGAGTCCCCGACCCAGCCGTCGCACAGCGTCCTCGCCGAACGCGCCGTTCTCGCGCACGTGTTCCGAGAGCGTCGGGGCGTCAAAGTACTGCGTCGCCATCCAGGGAGGATCGGCATCAGCGTCGGCGCCCACCACCGAGGCCGTAAACGCCCCGCTGACCTGCCGAGCGGCCTCGATCTCGTGCCGGAACCGGGCGCGGTAATCGGCGTCGTACGCAAACTCCCCTCGGATGATCTTCAGGGCCACACGTCGGCCCGACGGCGACACAGCCAGATAGACGACCCCCATGCCACCCGCGCCGATGCGGCGCTCAACACGGTACTCCCCGACCACCGGCGGCGTATTCTCGTCCTGCCAGCTCAAGGCCCCTCCTGCGACTCCGCGGTGATCGAGCCCTCCCCACACCTCAACGTGGGTTAGAGGCTTGCAGTCCCAGCTGCTGCGGGCAGCACGGACGCTAGCGCATTTCGTGGCGTCGCTTGACGGAGTGCGATCACAAGGCGGGGCACGGTGGCGCACCGCCGAGGAGCTAACCGTGGTCCGCCCCAACACGGCACCGCGTCACCATCGGGCAAAGCTTCCGGCACGACTCTGACCGCGTTCCTGTGGTGTGACAGCCGGATGTAGCAGTGGGCGACAGGCATCTGGCGTAGCTATCACGTAACCACGGTCAGAACCCCCTACTTGGCCACTGCGCGCTTCAGTTGGCCGGTGTGCGTGATGTACCGAGAGACCTGGGGTGCCAGGCTGTTCTCGCGGTGGCAGTGGGCCTGGCAACCTCGATGTCAGCAGCGGCACGTACGGTCTGGGCTCATGACTGATCAGCAGTGGGTGGGAGTACGTCAGCGGGTCGAGGCGGCGGCTGCAGGGCCTGCGGGCAGCAAGGTGTTCGGGGCGTTGGGGCACAAGTGGGTCGTGGAGGACCCGCTCACCCAGGGCGAGCTTGCCGAACTCGAGGCTCAGATAGGCGTGCAGCTGCCGGAGGAATACCGAGCCTTCCTGCTTCACGTTGGTGCAGGTGGCGCTGGCCCCGCGTACGGCCTGTTCCCCGTTCGACGCGTGCGGGGCCGCTGGCATTGGGAAGGCGACGGCGCGGAGATGGTCGACCTGTCGAGGCTGGCCGAACCGTTTCCCGACCAGGGTCCGGACCCGAAGCTGCTCGAGGAACTCCTTGCCCAGTGCCCTGAGGAAGAGAACTTCGATGACAGCGAGGACTTCGACGACGCCATGGAGGCGTGGGACGAGCGATGGGTGGCAGCCATGTTCGCCCCGGAACGCACCGCCGGCGCGATCGTGATCTCCCACCTGGGTTGCGCCCAGAGGGAGTGGCTGATCATCAGCGGCAGCCACCGCGGCACGATCTGGTCCGACTGCCGGGTGGACGACGTCGACCTCGCCCCGCTCCTCGGCGAGGACGGTACGCCCGTGAGGTTCGCCCGCTGGTACACCGACTGGCTGCAGAAAGCCGAGCACACAGCCCTGTCAGCACCATAGGCCCGACGCCCTGTGCTTCTCACCGACGAAATGCGGCCTGCCAAGTGACGAAAGCACCGTCGGCTTGCCGACTCTTGGCACAGCCCCTCAAGACCCGGCCGGATGCCAGGTTGAGGGCAGGTTGAGTCCCGTCGGCAAAGGCGACCCGGTCGGCGGAACCAGGCCAGCCGGCGCTGCGCCTTCCGCACGTGAGAGATCGACCGTGCCGCCGGTGAACCTTGAGCCGGAAAAGCTCCCTACGTTGTTCTGCGGGACGTGGTGAGCCCTTCGTATGGTTCATTCACCCAGGGGCGCCGGGTGTGGTTGAAAAAGCTCTGCCGCTTGTGGCTCTCAGTGATTGGCCGCCCGGCGCCCCACGACGACTCGGCTGCCAATTAGGAATTGCGAATGATCGCTCCGTAAGGA
>NZ_JBHXLU010000029.1:0-3912 GCF_042720695.1 Streptomyces sp. NPDC058457
GGCGGGGGGAACGAGCCGGCGGGGGGAACGAGCTGGCGGGGGGAGGGAGCCGGCGGGGGAAACGAGTCGGTGAGGGAACGAGTCGGTGAGGGAACGAGTCGGCGGGGGGAGGGAGCCGGTGGGGAAACGAGTCGGTGGGGGAACGAGTCGGTGGGGTAGGTGTGATGGTTGCTGCTTTGGTCCCGGCCTTCTCCGTCGTGGGTGTTCTCCCGCCGCAGCGGCGTCCAGCCGCGACGGCGGAATTCGGCGGTGCCGTACTCTGCTCGGCCCGAAAGGGGAAGCACGGCGTCACCTGCTGGTGCTCGGCTCCGGCGTCCGCGTCACCGTCAGTCCGGCCCGCTGCGCCACCCTTCCGAACGCCGCCGCGTCCCGCACCGCGGCCCCGCCCGGGTCGTTGTTGAAGTACGTGTAGACGTCGGCCTTCGCGGGGTAGGCCGTGGCGATGCGGTCCACCCAGGTTTCCAGGGAGCGGCGGCCGTAGCGGGGCCACGGGGTGGCCCGGCCCTCGTGGAAGCGGACGTAGGCCCAGTCGGTGGTGCGCCACAGGGGCGTCATGGGGTGGGCCTGGATGTCCGACCAGCACAGGGCCGCGCCCCGGGACGAGAGGACCTCGCGGGTCTCCGGCGTCCACCAGGAGTCATGGCGGGGTTCCACCGCGACGCGAGTGCCGCGGGGGAAGCAGGACAGGCAGGCGTCCAGCAGGCCCGGGTCCGCCTTCAGCGTCGGTGGGAGCTGGAGGAGGACCGGGCCGAGCCGGTCGCCGAGGCCCGCCGCGTGGGTCAGCAGGCGGTCGACCGGCTCCCCGGGGTCCTTCAGGCGTTTGATGTGCGTGAGATAGCGGCTCGCCTTGACCGCGATCACGAAGTCCGGCGGGACCCGGTCCCGCCAGGACGCGAAGTTCTCGCGGGTCGGGAGCCGGTAGAACGCGTTGTTCAGTTCGACTGTGGTGAACTGCTCCGCGTAGGCCTCCAGCCACGAGCGCATGGGCACGTCGGCCGGGTACAGGACGCCCCGCCAGTCCTTGTACTGCCAGCCCGACGTTCCGATGAAGAGGGGCATACCCCCATCAAAGCACCGGCTAGAGGTACAGGCCCGCGTCAGCGCCCTCCCGCGCCCCCGGTACCGAGGTCGGCGCCGTGCCCCGGCGCAGCGCGTACAGCTCCGCCAGGGTCGCCCCCTCCCGGCCCACCCCCTCCTCCGTGCCGAGCCAGTTCACCGCCTCGCGCTGGGTCAGCGGGCCCACCTCGATCCGGGCCAGGCAGCGGCCGGGGCGGACCACGGCGGGGTGCAGCCGCTCCAGGTCCTCGTTGGTGGTGACGCCGACCAGGACGTTGCGGCCCTGGCCGAGCAGACCGTCGGTGAGGTTCAGCAGCCTCGACAGCGCCTGGCCCGCCGTGTGCTTGGCCTCGCCGCGGATCAGTTCGTCGCAGTCCTCCAGCAACAGCAGCCGCCAGCGGCCCTTCCCGGCGCCGTCCTCCTCGCCGATCGCGATGTCCATCAGATAGCCGACGTCGGAGAAGAGCCGTTCCGGGTCGAGGACGCAGTCCACCTGGCACCAGTCCCGCCAGGAACGGGCGAGGGTGCGCAGGGCGGAGGTCTTGCCGGTGCCCGGCGGGCCGTGCAGCAGCAGGAGCCGGCCCGCGATGTCCTCCGGCGTCGTCTTCATCAGACGGTCCATCGCGTCCGCGACCGGTGCCGTGTAGTTGGCGCGGACCTCGTCCCAGGTGCCCGCGGAGATCTGCCGGGTGGTGCGGTGCGGGCCGCGGCGCGGTGAGACGTACCAGAAGCCCATGGTCACGTTCTCCGGCTGCGGTTCCGGCTCGTCCGCCGCGCCGTCCGTCGCCTCGTTCAGCACCTTGGCGGCCAGCTCGGCCGTGGTGGCGGTGACGGTGACGTCGGCGCCCCGGTTCCAGCGGGAGACCAGCAGCGTCCAGCCGTCGCCCTCCGCGAGGGTCGCGCTGCGGTCGTCGTCGCGCGCCACCCGCAGCACCCGCGCCTCCTTCGGCAGCAGCGTCGCCCCGGTGCGCACCCGGTCGATGTTCGCCGCGTGCGAGTACGGCTGCTCGCCCGTCGCGAAACGGCCGAGGAACAGCGCGTCGACGACGTCGGACGGGGAGTCGGAGTCGTCGACGTTGAGCCGGATCGGCAGCGTCTCGTGCGGCTTGGCAGACATGCCGCCATGATCCGTCACCGGGGCCTGCGGCGCACCCGTTTTCCGAAGTGGGAGGGGAGTGTCGGGTGCGCACCGAGCTTCCGGAGTATCCCGAAGGGGGCACGCACGCAGCCCCCGGGTGCACCCGGTCCTGTTACACAGCTGTCGATCCCCGATACCTGCCCCCGGGGCGATTTCCGCCACTACTGTTGTCCTTGATGGGACGTCATGGGTGGAATTCGGGGGCTCGGCGGTGGCGGCTCACCGCCCTGCTCGGGGTGGGCGTGGCCGCGCTCGCCCTGATCGTGACACTGGTCAACACGCTTCCCGGAGGCGGCGTCGGCACCGCGGGCACGACCCGCGACGGCGACAAGGTGCACGGCACCCCCGCCACCCCGCCGGACACCACCGAGCCGTACGTCGGCTGGGGCTTCACCCACACCCAGTACAGCGCCGACGAGGGCAGTACGAAGGCCACCGAGCGGGTCGAGGACCTGCTGTCCCAGGACGCCGGGCTGCCGCAGGACCAGGCCGTCATGGGCTGGGGCGCCGACAACCCCGAGCCGGTGAAGGGGCGTTACGACTTCGGCGCGCTGGACCGGCGCGTCGACTTCATGCGCAGGTCGGGCGGCACCCCGGTGATCACCCTGTGCTGCTCCCCGGACTGGATGAAGGGCGGCAAGGCGGGGGTGAACAACACCGACTGGAGCCAGGCCGCCCTGGAGACCGCGCCCACCCCCGACCACTACCAGGACTACGCCGACCTCGCCGCGACCGTCGCCAGGCGCTATCCGGACGTACGGCACTTCATCGTCTGGAACGAGTTCAAGGGCTTCTGGAACAACGCGAAGGGCCGCTGGGACTACGAGGGCTACACCGAGCTCTACAACCTCGTCTACAAGGCGTTGAAGGCCGTGAACAAGGACATCATGGTCGGCGGGCCGTACCTCGTCATGGACAGCTTCGACCCGCGCCAGACCGAGAACGCCTCCGCCACCCTCAAGGGTGACTGGGGCGTCATGGACCAGCGGGTCATCGACGCCTTCGACTACTGGAACACCCACAAGGCCGGCGCCGACTTCGTGGTCGTCGACGGGTCCAGCTACACCAACGACGACGACCTGCTGCCGAACGAGTTCGCGGCCACGGACAAGCTCACCGCCGTCAGCGAGTGGGTGCGCAGGCAGACGCACGACCTGCCGCTGTGGTGGGCCGAGTACTACGTCGAGCCCGCCGACGGTCAGGACGAACGCGACGGCTGGACCGAGGACCACCGGGTCGCCGTCCAGGCCACCGGCATGATCGCCCTCGTCGAGGGCGGCGCCGACTCCGGCTTCTACTGGAACCCGGAGGACCAGAAGGGCGGCGACTGCGCCGGCTGCCTGTGGAGTACGACCGACAGCGGGGACGGCGGGCAGGCACTGCCCATGTACGACCTGGTGTCGCGGTTCGGGAAGGCGTTCCCGCCGGGGACCCGGTACGAGACGGTCTCCGTCGCCGAGGACGACGTGCCCAACGTCCGTGTCCTCGCCAGTGACAGGACCGTCCTCGTGGTCAACACCCTCGACCGGGCGATCAGCGCCCAGGTGGACGGGAAGCGGTTCGACATGAAGCCGTACGAGGTGAAGTGGCTCACCCGGTGAACCCGGTGCACCCGGGGTGGCACAAAGGGCCCCGGCGGTTTGGGGGAGGAACCCCGGCGCCCGCCGCCCCCCCCCTAACCCCAGGAGTGGGAGCGCGGACCACAAGAAGGCGAGGGG
>NZ_JBHXLU010000029.1:3922-111966 GCF_042720695.1 Streptomyces sp. NPDC058457
TCCCCCGCCCCCCCGGGTCTAACAACCCCCCCCCGGGCCCCCCCCCCCCCGTGGTCTGGGCCCCGGGTACCCAAATCCCCCTCTCGGTGTTTCGGGCCCACCCCCGGCCACCCGGGGCCCCGGGGCCCCCCACTTCGGCCCCGTCAGTTGAGCGTCAGGAACCGCTGCGCCAGCGACGCCAGCAGTACCGCAAGGAGTGGCAGCGAGAACCAGAAGCTGCCTTGCAGCCATCGCAGTTGACGCACCCCGGGCCGGGTCGCGACCCGGACCACCTCGCGGGCCGTCAGCAGCAGGATCAGCGCGACGGCGGCGAGGCCGCCGATCACCGACCACGGCGTCCAGGTGATCCGCGGCCCGATCGGCCCCGGATCCGGCTTCGCCACCGCACCCGCGGGCTGCGTGCGCAGCGCGTACACGGTGGCGTCGTCGTTGACCAGGACCTTCGTCAGATCCTGCCGGTCGTCCAGGTTCTGGATCAGCCGGCTCTCCCAGGTCGCCGAGTAGCCGGCGTCCATCTGGAGATAGGTGACCTGACTCCTGTTGATCATCAGATACGAGTTCGGGCCGGCGTCCTTCAACGCCTTGACCAGGCTCGACACCAGCACCGGGTCGGTCGGGGCGAGCGTCGGCAGGTAGTCGACCCGCTCCATGTCCTTCGCGCCCCACGGGATCGCCGGGGTCACGTCGTTGACCGTGTCGTTGCTCAGCCACAGCAGCCGTACCGTCGGCTTGTCGTGGGCGTAGACGTAGTCCATGGCGGCGACCTCGCCGGGCCGGACCCGCTCGAAGGACTCGTTGCCCCAACGGGCCACCAGGAAGCCGCCCATGAGCAGCAGTCCGGCCATGAGCGCGGCCACCGGCGCCAGGCTGACCTTGTCCTTCTCCCGTTCCTTCGCCGTGGCGCCGGTGCGCGGGAACAGGGCGAGCCCGGCCAGCAGGGCCGCGCCCGGCAGGGCGAACATGAAGACCCGCAGCGCCATCTCGCCGCCGTAGGACTGCATGCCGAAGCCCAGGAACGGCACGAAGGTCAGGACCAGCAGGGAACGCTCGCGGTACCGGTGGAAGCGGCGGCGCCACCAGCCCCAGACGGCGAACGTCATCATGCTCCCGGCCAGCAGGACCCGGACGTACAGGACCAGCTTGTGCGTCGAACTCCCGCCCTGGATACGGCCGGAGACGGACGTGGAGACGTTGCTGCCGACCCCGCCGACCCCGCCGAACAGCTCGTTGAAGTGCCCGGACCAGTACGGCTCGGCCATGAAGCCCAGCCAGACGGCCGCGACCACCCCGAACAGGATGGGCAGGCCCCGCAGTTCGGACCTGCCGATCAGGACCAGGGCCGCCAGCACACCCAGCATCACGAACGGGGTGAGCTGGTGCGCCGGGACAGTCGCCGCGTACAGGCCGACCAGCACCATGAGCAGCACGGCCTGTTGGCGGCGGCTCGCCGGCTCGACCTCCGCCTCGCCAGGCCGGAACCTCGTCCAGATGACGTGCGGGGCGCGGAACCAGACGAGCAGGATCGCCACGAACATCAGATAGAGCAGATACGTGAAGCCCTGCGGGGAGAAGTAGTCCTGGCCGACCCAGCCGCACAGTACGAAGATCCAGATGCCGGTCCACTTCGCCCGCCAGCTCGCCCGCAGCGACCTGACGAGCAGGAACATCGGTGCCAGATAGGCGAGTTGGATGAACGTCGGCCACCAGCGGATGACCTCGGTGAAGTCCGTGACCCCGCACGCCCGGCCGATGAACGCGGCCGTCGCGAAGAAGCCCGGCCAGCTCCAGCGGGCGTCCAGGTCCGGTACGGCCGACCCGGTGCGGTCGATGTAGTCGATGAACCCGAGGTGCTGCCAGGCGGTCGGGAAGCGCGGTTCCGTCTCGATCACGGCGGGCAGCGCATGGAGTGACACAGCCGTCGCCAGCAGGGTGACAAGGAGCAGCGCCTTGTGTTCCCGGCGCAGCCAGAGCAGCGCGGCGAACACCGTGACCAGCAGCGCCGCCCCGACCAGCGTCGGCAGGGGCAGCACCGAGATCAGCCCGAGCCCGCCCATCCGGTCCAGGTCGGCGTCGTCGAGCCGGGCCGCCGGCACCCAGTAGAGCAGCAGGGCGGCGACCAGCAGACAGCCGAGGACGACTCCCGAGCGGGTGGGCGTCAGCCGCTCCCGCAGCGAGCGCGCCGGCTCGGGCTCCTGAGGAGTCTCGGCCGGTACCGCCGCCTCCTTCGACTCCGGCTCCGGCTCCGGTACGACCGTCTTCCCGAACGGCGCGTCGACCTCCGCCTCCTTCAGCAGCGAGACCTCGGCGGGCCCCAGCGAGGCCTCCGAGTGCGGCTCCCTCTCCTCCACCGGCAACCCCAGGTTCCGCGGCGGCCGCAAAGCCCACGTCGGCCGGTCCTCCGGTCGGACAACGGGCGTACCCGTGGGCGGAGTTCCCGGACCGGGCCGGACGTCCGGGCGCCGCTCCACATGGTCGAAGTCCACGTGGATGCCGAGGGCGAGGGTGTCGGTGTCCAGCGCCCACGCCGGGCCCCGCCTGCGCGGTGCGCCGGCGGGCGGTACCTCGCGCGCGCCCAGGTCGGCGAGGTCGCCGTCCGGTGCCGCGTCCTCCGGGATCTTGGCCGGGGCCGTCCGGAGCGTCTTCCACAGCCGGGGCGCCGCGATCGTCACGATCACCGCGAGGCTGGAGATCTCGGCCACGCCCGCGCCGGTCAGCCCCATCCGGGGCAGCAGCAGCAGGGTCAGCCCGAGCACCAGCAGGCACAACAGGCCCTGGAGCCAGGCGAGTCCGGCGGTACGGCTCTGGGCGCGCAGCACCGCGAAGTACGTCTCCATCACGACCCGCAGCAGTGCGCCGACCGCGAACCAGCGCAGCAGCGGGGTCGCCGCGTCCGCGTAGCCGGGGCCGAACACACCGAGGATCCAGGGCGCCCCGAAGAACAGCAGCGCGCAGATGGGGATCATGAGCCGGGCCATCCGCTTCAGCGCGGCCCGGGTGTTGCCGGCCAGCCGGGCCGGGTCGTGCGAGCCCTCGACGGTCAGCGAGGCGCCCATGTTGATGGCGAGCAGGTTGGTGGTGCCGCCGATGGTGGTGGTGATGTAGAAGTAGGCGTTGTCCTCGGAGCTGACCTGCGAGGCGATGATCACCGGGACCAGGTAGACCACGGCGAGGGAGAACAGCGAGCCGGTGTAGTCGCCGGCCAGGAACTTGCCGATCTCCCGCAGCGTGGGCGGTTTCGCATGGTCCTCGGTGGCTTTGATGTGCCGGAGCACCAGGCGCCGGAACACCAGCCAGCCCAGCGGGATGAACGAGGTGGCGATCGCCGCGACCCAGGAGACGAAGACACCGGCCGTCGGGATCGCCACGGACAGGGCGACCAGCAGTCCCAGCTTGACGGCCGAGAACACGGTGTTGCCCACCGGCACCCAGGGTGCGTTGCGCAGCCCGGTCAGTACGCCGTCCTGGAGGGTGAGCAGGTTCCAGGAGACGACCGCGACGATGAACCCGAGCCCGTTGAGCGGCCCGTGCAGGAAGCGGTACGACGGCCCCCACACGTTCAGCGTCAGCAGGAAGACCCCGGCGGCCGTCGCCACGATCAGCGAACTGCCCGCGTAGGTGCGGAAGATGAGGCGCCCGGTGTGGCGGCCCGCCACCGGGATGAAGCGGGCGAGGGCGCCGGTGAGGGTCACCGCGGTCAGGCCCGCGAGGAACTTCATCGCGGCGATCGCGGCGGAGCCCTGGCCGACGGCCGACTCGGAGTAGTAGCGGGCCGCGGCCAGCCAGAAGCCGAGGCCCAGGACGGCGGAGATGCCGGTGTTGAGCATCAGCGCATAGGCGTTCCGGAAGAGTGGACTGCCGCCGGACGAGCCGCCCCGTCCGGGCAGGCGAAGACGGCGCCCCGACTGCTCGGGCGCCGACGTCTCGGTTTTCGCGGTCTCGGTTGTGGTGGTCGTGTCAGACACGGGAACGGATGGCCTTCCGGCGGACCTGGCGTGCTCTGCGGAGAACGGCGTAACCCTTGGTGAGGGCACGGTCCCTGGCGAAGTTGCGGGCGACCGCTCGGCCTTCGAGCAGTCGCGTGAACTCCTCGGCGCCCGTGCTGCGGCGCACGGTGACGCGCTGCAGCGCGAACGGACCCTGACGGCGGCGGGCGAGACCGTTGCCGACGGCGAGCGCCTGGGCGTACCCGGCCGCCCGCACGGCCTGCCGGACCCGGCGACTGGAGTAGCCGTACGGGTAGGCGAACGAGTCGGGCGCGGCGCCCAGTTCGTCGGTGACGATCTCCCGGCTGCGCACCAGCTCCGCGCGCAGCCGGTCGTCGTCCAGCTGGTCGAGCTGCGGGTGGGTGTGGCTGTGCCCGCCGATCTCGCAGCCGGCGCCCGCGAGTTCGCGCACCTGGTCCCAGTCGAGCATGGCGTCCAGGCCGCCTCCGGTGTCGTACGCGCCCCTGATCCAGCCCGTCGAGACGAACAGCGTGGACGCGAAGCCGTGCTTGGCGAGCACGGGCAGGGCGTGCCGGTGCACGCCCTCGTAGCCGTCGTCGAAGGTGATCAGGACAGGACGGTCGGGGAGCGGGCCGCCCGAGCGCCAACCGGCCGCCAGGGCCGCCGTGTCGACGGGGGTCAGGCCCAGGTCGCCGATGAGTGCCATCTGCTCGGCGAACGCCTCCGGCGCCACCGACAGCGCGCGGGTGGCGTCGTTGGGCGCGGTCGCGACCGAGTGGTACATGAGGATCGGGACCGGGGTGTCGCTCATCGGACACCCCCGTCGGCGGGGGCGGACCGGTCGCCCGGTCCGCCCTCGATCCCGGCGACGGCGAAGGTCGCCCCGCCCCGCCGGGCCCGCACACTCCCCACCACGTAGCCGCCCGCCGCCGTCAGCACCCCGGCGACGATCGCGCCCGCCCGGCCCGCGCCGCCCGGCCGGGCCAGCAGTGCGTCCCGCAGGCCACGAGCGACCCCCGCGGGCAGCACACGCGTGGTGTACCGGCGTTCGGACTCCAGGCCCTTGCCGGCGCCCACACTGCGGGCGACCAGGGCCTTGGAGAGGCCCTCGGCGTAGGCGCGGGTGCGGAAGTACCCGAAGTGTTCGCGGGCTTCCGGGACCCGGTGGTGGATCACCGCGCGGTCGTCGATGAGGAGGACCGCGTCCGGGCGGGCCCGGGTGAGGCGGATGCACAGCTCCGTCTCCTCGCAGCCCAGCGGGCGCTTGTCGCCGTCGCGGCCGATGCCGGTGGCGAAACCGCCCGCCGCGTCGAATGCCGTACGCCGGAAAGAAGCGTTTCCGCCGAGTACGTTCCGGACCCGGACGCGGCCCGCCGGCAGCCCCCGGTAGGTGCAGCCGACGACCCAGTCGAACTCCTCCGGGAACCAGTCCGGGCGGCGGCCCGAGGCCCAGATGGGCATGGTCCGGCCGCCGACCGCCATCACCCTCGGGTCGGCGTACCCCTCGGCGAAGCGGCGCAGCCAGTCCCGCTCGGCCACGGCGTCGTCGTCGAGGAAGGCGATCACCTCCCCGTAGGAGGCGGCGATACCGGTGTTGCGGCCCGCGGACAGGCCGCGGGGGCCCGCGTTGGCGAGCACCCGCACCTGGGCGGCCTCTTTGTACTCCTTCGTGAGCCGCTCCAGCAGTGCCGGGTTGTGGTCGACGACCAGCAGGGTCTCCAGCGCCGGATACGACTGGGCGCGCACCGAGGAGACCGCCGCGAGGATGTCCTCCCAGCGGTCCTCGGTGTACACGCAGATCACGACGGAGAGGTCGGGATCGCTCAAGACGACTCTCCCTGGCCCGTGGTGAGCATCGGGGAGTGCCGCACCTGCCGGCGCAGGTCACGCCGGTTCGAACGCTCCTTCAGGATCACCTTGAGCACCCGCAGCCCGTCGCGTACGGCGCGCAGGTTGCTGGTGCCGTGGATGCGGAGGTACTCGTAGCTGGGGATCTCCTGCACCTTCAGGCCCGCCTTGACCACCCGGATGTTGATCAGGGTCTCGATCTCGAAGCCGGTGCAGTCGAGGTCGATCTTGTCGAGGCAGTGCCGCCAGAACGCGTTGTATCCGTAGCAGAGGTCGGTGTAGCGGGCGCCGAACTTGCGGTTGACGACCGTGCACAGCGCCCAGTTGCCCAGCTTGCGGATGAAGGTCATGTCGTCCGTGCCGCCGCCGTTGGCGAAGCGCGAGCCCTTGGCGAAGTCGGCGCCCGAGACCAGGGCGGAGACGTACGACACGATCTCGTGGCCGTCGGCCGAGCCGTCCGCGTCCACCATGACGATGATGTCGCCGGTGCACGCCTCGAATCCGGTGATCAGGGCGTCGCCCTTGCCCTTGCCACTCTGTTCGACGACTTTCACTTCGGGCCACAACTCCCGCGCTACTTCCACGGTGTTGTCGGTGGAATTACCGTCCACAAGAACCACTTCGTGTATCCAGCCGGGAAGTGTCTTGAAGACGTAGGGGAGATTCTCCGCCTCATTCATGGCGGGGATCACCACGCTCACCGGCGGTGTGATGGCCAGGTGAGAGGAGATCGGCCGGTATTCGGGTGCCATTAACGGATCTTGGCCCGAGGCCGGTGTACGCAGAACAGAACTCATGAGTCTTGTCCCTCTCGTCCGGTGGACCGCCCGCCCCTTGGGCAGCCCGCTTATGTGTCCGGTTCGAAAGGGGGGTTCTTCACCCGTGATACGGAAAACGGATCTCCGTATCCGCAGGTGAGCTGGCAAAGCTGGCCGATCTGCCGGCAAGCGGCAGCCGGTCGCGCGGCACGACTCGGAAACGACAGTGGTCACACGAGAAACGACAGTGGTCATTGCGGTCACCGAGCACGGCACCCCCCTACCGCGCCCCGCCCCGGAACATCGCGGTCCTTGAGCCCTCCCCTAGAGCCGCTTGATGACGATCCGATGCGGGTGAGATGTACGACGGTATTGATGATTGAACCAGTATGGCAAGACCTGGAAGTGGCCTCACGTTTTTGTTGGTTTGGCCGTTACGAAACTTTGGCCGACCTTGTTCTTCAACTCGAACGGATTTTCCCGGCTCGCCGAGGAATCCGTTCGAGAATGCGTTCCACCGGTCGCAGGAGTACCAGCAGAATCAGGAGAAGGCTGATCGCGGTCACGGCGACGATGCCGCCGCGCCAGGACCAGCGGTGGGTGGCGAGCATGCCCTGGGCGATCAGCATGTCCAGGGCGACGGCACCCGCCAGCGCGGTGAGAACACGGGCGAACGGGTCGAGTCCGCGCAGTGCCAGACCGATCGCCGCGGCCGGCGCGGCGATCAGGAAGAACAGCGTGAACGGCCCGCGCAGCGACGAGCCCGAGTCGGTGCTCGCGAGCAGTGCGCCGGTCCCGGCGACGGCTGTCGCGGCCCCCGTGAGCAAGGGCCCCAGGTCCCTCCCCGGTCCTGGCCGTGCCCGTTCGTCCGCTGTTGATGATGTCTTGAGACGTATGGTCTGCATGGCCGACTTTGCCCCCCAAGGCGTCGGATGCCGGGCTTCAATGTCGCGCAGTCGAACGGGAGGCGTCAAGCAGGTCTCCGGACATGACCGTTCCCCGGAGACACCTGATGCCTCCGGGGAACAAGTCGCTCGATTCCGGTGCCTGTCGGTGATCGGTTACGACACGAGCTTCAGGAGCTTGTTGGGCGATCCGGTGCCCACGCTGGTGAGCACGTTGGACGTGGCCCCGTTGACCAGAGCCGTGGCGACCTGGGCCGGGGTGGCCGAGGTGTGGCCCGCGAGGTAGACGGCGGCCGCGCCCGCCACGTGCGGGGTGGCCATCGAGGTGCCCGACAGGACGGCGGTGGCCGTGTCGCTGGTGTTGTAGCCGGCCGTGATGGAGGAGCCGGGCGCGAAGAGGTCCAGGACCGAGCCGTAGTTGGAGTAGCCGGCCCTGGCGTCGGAGCTGGTGGTGGCGCCGACGGTGATGGCGGTCGAGACCCGGGCCGGGGAGTACGAGGAGGCGTTGGCGCTGCTGTTGCCGGCCGCGATCGCGTAGGTCACCCCACTGGCTATGGAGTTGGCGACCGCGGTGTCCAGCGTGGTGGAGGCCGAGCCGCCGAGCGACATGTTGGCGACCGCCGGGGTGGTGTGGTTCGACGTCACCCAGTCGATGCCGGCGATCACTCCGGCGGTCGTCCCCGAGCCGCTGTTGTCCAGCACCCGCACGGCGACGATGTTCGCCTTCTTGGCGACCCCGTACGTGGAGCCCGCGATGGTGGTCGCCACATGGGTGCCGTGGCCGTTGCCGTCGGAGGCGGTGGTGTCGCCGTCGACCGCGTCATAGCCGTAGGAGGCACGGCCACTGATCTGGGTGTGGGTGATCCGCACACCGGTGTCGATGACATAGGCGGTCACCCCACTGCCCGCGGTGTCCGGGTAGGTGTAGGTGCCGGACAGCGGAAGGCTCGCCTGGTCGATGCGGTCCAGGCCCCAGGGGGCGCTGGACTGGGTGGTGTCGGTGAGGTGGACCGTCTGGTCCTGCTCGACCGCGGCCACCGACGGGTCGGCGGCGAGTCTCGCGGCCTGGGTCGCCGAGAGCCTGGCCGAGTAGCCGTTCAGCGCCTTGCCGAACGTCCTCCTGACCGTGCCGCCGTACTCCTTGACGAGGCTCCTGCCCTCGGTCGAGGAGGCCTTGAAGCCGGCGCCGTTCTTGAGGGTGACGATGTAGCTGCCCTTGACGGCCGTGGGGGAGCCGGCGTGCAGCACCCTGCCGGTGGCGGGTGCGGCCTGGGCGGGGAGTGCGGTGAATCCGCCGACGAGGGCGGCCGCCGCCACGGTGGTGACGGCGGCGAACCGCAGCTTCTGGGTACGCAGATGTGCCATTACGAGGGAGTCCTCCTCTAGGCAGCGCGCGCCCGGGTCGGCGCGCGCGTGTGGGGGTGTGCGCGCGGCTTCGCGCACGCGGACCGGGAGCGTCGCGTTCCGCTCACGGATCGAGTAAAGAATCGGTTTTCCCCCGGCAAAGAACAAGGGAGTTGACGACCTGTCACGAGGCTGTCATGGACACGCAATCAAATGCGCCGGGAACGTGCGGGATCGGTCCGGTTGGGACCGGTTGAGGACCCGAACAGTTTTGGCATGGACACTTCCCGTCAACACGCGTAGTTGGTACGACAGTTGTGGCAGAGATCCTGCTAAAGGGAGGTTCCATGAGACGTTCCCGAATTACGGCATACGTGACTTCACTCCTCCTCGCCACCGGCCTCGCCCTCACCGGGGCGGCCGCGTCGGAAGCGCAGGCCGCGACCGGGGGCTATGTGGCGCTCGGCGACTCGTACGCGTCCGGCGTCGGCGCCGGCAGCTACATCAGCTCGAGCGGCAGCTGCGACCGCAGCACCAACGCCTACCCCTACCTGTGGAACGCCGCCCACAGCCCGTCCTCGTTCTCGTTCCTCGCCTGTTCGGGCGCGACCACCGACGACGTGCTCTCCGGCCAGCTGGGCTCGCTCAGCTCCTCCACCGCCCTGGTCTCGATCACCATCGGCGGCAACGACGCGGGCTTCGCCGACGTCATGACGACCTGTGTGCTCAGCTCCGACAGCACCTGCCTGTCCCGGATCAGCACCGCCGAGGCCTACGTCGACTCCACGCTCCCCGGCAAGCTCGACAACGTCTACGACGCGATCAGCGCCAAGGCCCCCAACGCCAAGGTCGTCGTCATCGGCTACCCCCGCTTCTACCTGCTGGGCACCACCTGCCTCGGTCTCTCCTCGACCAAGCGCACCGCCATCAACAACGCGGCCGACTACATCGACACCGCGATCGCCAAGCGCGCCGCCGACCACGGGTTCACCTTCGGCGACGTCCGCACCGCGTTCTCCAGCCACGAGATCTGCTCGAGCAGCTCCTGGCTGCACAGCGTCAACTGGCTGGACATCACCGAGTCGTACCACCCCACCGCGGCCGGCCAGTCCGGCGGCTATCTGCCGGCCCTGACCAGCAACGCGTGACCTTCGGTACGTCAGTACGAGCTTGACGGCGAAGGCGAAGCGGAGGCCCCGTCGGTCGGGGTCTCCGTCGTCTTGGTGCAGGTCACCGTGAACGGCACCGAGTTGGACGTCGTCTCCACCGGGCTGCGCACCTCGACGGCGATCGCGTCGCTCAGCGTCCCGCTGTCCGACCAGGTGGTCACGGTCACCCTGGTCTGCCGGGTCTTCCCGCCGCCGTCCGGGAAGGACAGCGTCTTCCAGCCCTGGTCGTCGAGCGTCCCGTCCTTCAGCACCCACCGGTACTGCACGTCCGCGGGATCGCTCCCCACCGTGAACGTCGCCGTGAACGAGGGCGCCTGCGCGGACGACGGCGGACAGGTCCCCGAATAGTCCGTGCGCGACCCGGCCACACTGACCTTCACGCTCTGCGCGGGCGCGCTGCTGCTCGCGGACGCGGACGGCGACGGGGACTCCGACTTGGTGCTGCTGCTTTTACTGGGCGCCGGGGAGCTCAGGTTGCTGGCCGACTGACTCGCACTCGCGTTGCCGTCGCCGTTGTCGCCGTTGTCGTGGTTGAGGAGGGCGTAGGTCAGTCCGCCGAGCGCGAGGACGACCAGGACCAGTCCGATGAGCAGCACGGTACCGGCCCTGCGGTTGCCGTCGGGGTAGGCGACGGGCGGCCGGGTGTCCGTCGGAGTGGTGGGGGTGGTGGGGAACGGGGGCGTGGGGGAGGACGGCTGAGGCTGCCGGGCGACGAGGGTCGGGGCCTCGTACGGCGCCGGGACCGGCATCGTGGCGGCCGCGCCCGGGGTGCCCCCGGCCGCTACCAACCGCAGGTCGCGCTCGGCCTGTTCGGCCGACAGCCGCTGCGCCGGATCCTTGCGGAGCAGCCCCTCGATGACGGGGGCGAGCGGCCCGGCCCGGTACGCCGGCGGCAGCTCCTCGTCCACCACGGCCCGCAGGGTGCTCAGCGGGGTGTCCTGCCGGAACGGCGAGGTGCCCTCGACCGCCGCGTACAGCAGCACACCCAGCGACCACAGGTCGGACTCGGGGCCGAACGCCCGCCCGAGCGCCCGCTCCGGGGCGAGGAACTCCGGTGAGCCGACCACCTCGCCGGTCATGGTCAGCGCCGAGCTGCCCTCGACCGTGGCGATCCCGAAGTCGGTGAGCACCACCCGGCCGTCGTTCGACAGCAGCACGTTGCCGGGTTTCACGTCCCGGTGCAGCACCCCGGCGGCATGCGCGGCCCGCAGCGCGGACAGCACCTCGGCACCGACGCCCGCGGCCCGCTGCGGGGACATCGGCCCCTCCGCCTCCAGTACGTCGGCGAGGGACACGCCAGGGACCAACTCCATGACGATCCAGGGCCGTCCGCCCTCCATCGCCACGTCGTACACCGTCACCACATTGCGGTTCGCGACCCGGGCCGCGGCCCAGGCCTCCCGCTCCAGACGCGCGTACATCCGCTCGACGTCGGAGCCGGGCAGCCCGGCCGGCGCCCGCACCTCCTTGACGGCGACGTCACGGCCCAGCACTTCGTCCCGGGCCCGCCACACGGTGCCCATGCCGCCCTCGCCGAGCGGGGACAGCAGTCTGTAGCGGCCCGCGATCACTCGCTCACGGCCCGGCTCTTCGGTCACGGGTGCCCCCCACGGCAGCTCGCAAGAATTCATGACAAACGTAACTCAGAGGAGCGCGGATGCGGCCCCCTTGAGCACCAGTCCGACGCCCAGGGCCACGACCACGAGCGCCGAGGCGAGCGGGGTGGTCCTGCGGACCAGCGTGGCCATGGGGTGGGTGGTCCAGCGAGGGCGTTTGTCCATCACCCGAGTCATTCCCGTACCCAGCTTGACGACGGCGAACCCGGCGGCGGTCAGCGTCAGCGCGAGCCCCACGCCGTAGGCGACGACGAGGAGCAGCCCGAACCAGGCCTGGCCGAGGGCGGTGGCGCCGACGAGCACGACGACGGCGGAGGGGCTGGGGACGAGGCCGCCGGCGAAGCCCAGGAGGATGGTGCCGCGGAGGGTGGGGGCCGTGGAGTGGGTGTGGGTGAACCCGCCGTGACTGTGCGGCATGTCGGTGTGGCCGTGATCGGGGGCTGCGCCCCCGGACCCCCCTTCGGCCTGGACGGCCTCGTCCTCGAACGCCGGACGGGCTGAAGAGTGTGGCTGGGCGCCATGGCCATGAACACGGCCGTGGTCATGAGGGTGGTCGTGCGTGTGGGCGTGGCCGTCATCGTGCGTGTGGCCGTGGTCGTGCGTGTGGCCGTGGTCATCATCGTGTGTGTGGGCGTGGGCGTGCTCATGCGACCCGACCAGGGCCAGCTCTCGCTTCTCGGCCACCTCGTGCTCGTGGTCGTGCTCGTGCCCGTGGTGATGGTCGTGGGCGTGACCGTGCTCGTGGGCGTGTTCGTGGGCCCTGTTCCGCCAGGCCCTGCGGGTCAGGTTCGCGCCTGCTGCCAGGACCATGAGGCCGCTCGCGATGCCCAGCCAGGCGATCACCGACGGCGTGGCCGCCGAGCCCGCCGTCACCAGGACGCCCAGGGCGACCACGCCCAGGGTGTGGGTGACCGTCACCGACGCGGCGAGCGGGAGGACGTCGCGGAGGCGGGCACGGCCGCCCCGGGCCGCTGCCGTAGCCGCCATCAGGGTCTTGCCGTGGCCCGGTGCGAGGGCGTGCATCGCACCGAGGCCGATCGAGATGAACAGCGCGAGCACCGCGAAGCCGACGGTGAGGTGGTGGCGGGCGACCAGGTCGGTCAGGGCCTGGGTCCAGCGGTCGATGCCCCGGGGGAGGATCTCGGCGCCCGGGGTGTCCTGCCGTTCCTCGGCGAGGGCCGGGCCGCCCGGCCGTACGCGGACGGCGGCGGTGGTGATGTCGGCCGGGGAGGAGAGCAGGTCCTTGGGGTAGCTGGTCAGTTCGTGGGAGAGGGACGTCTTCGGTACGTCCGTCTTCGTCAGCGTCATCCGGTCGCCGCGCGCTGTGATCTCCCGCCAGCCGGGGCCGCTGTCGGTGCCCGCGCTGTGGAAGCCGAGGGTGACGGTGGCGCCCTTCGGGAGGGGGGCGGTGAACCGGCACTCCACGCGCAGGGTGTTCAGCCCGGCCTGGCCGGGACGGAGTTCGGCGTGGCTGGTGCCGACGGTGAGCGGCGTCGCCCTGCCGTCGACCGTCAGCCTGCTGCCGTCCGCCGCCGTCGTGCACCGCTGCTCGGCCCACTTGGCCATGCCCAGCCGCTTCAGGTCGGGCTTGGCCTGGGTCGCCGGGATCTCGGCGAGGTCCTCGACGTGGTCGACACGCAGCTGTCCGGAGGCGGCGACGAGACCGTCGTACTTGTTGACGGTGAAGTTGCCGAGCGGGTGTGCGCTCGCGGCCGTGCCGGACAGCAGCGTCGCGGCACAGGCCAGCGTGAAGACGGCGGCGGTGCGGCGGAGGTTCACTTCGAGTCCTCCAGCGCCTTGCGGGCCGTACGCGCGCCCAGCGGGGAGAAGCCGGGGTTGAGCTTGAGGGCCTTGGTGAGGGCGGCGCGGCCGGCCGCCTTCTCGCCGTTGGCCAGCTCGATCATGCCCTGGTGGTAGAGGAAGGAGGCGTTGTGGTAGCCGGTGGCGGTGGCCTGCCGGGCGTACGGGAGCGCCTCCTTGTCCTTGCCGTTGACGTGCAGGGCCCAGGCCAGCGCGTCCGCCGTGTGCACGGTGTGGCGGCGGGCCCATTCGGCGCGGGCGGCCTTCAGTGCCTCGGCCTTGTTGCCGTGGTCGGCGGCGGCGAGGGCGGTGTCGAGGTCGGCGTTGACGCCGTTGGCGCGGGCGAGTGCGATCCAGGCCTCGACGAGCGCGTACTGGTCCTCGGCCTTCTCCTTGTCGCCCTTTGCGTTCCGGTCCTCGTACAACTCGCCGAGTTCGACGAGGGGCTGGGGCAGGGGGTAGCGGGAGACGACCAGTTCCATGCCCTTGATGGCGTCGGCCCGGTCCCCGCTCGCCGCCTGGGCGCGGGCCCGGCCCTCCAGCGCGGGAAGGTAGTTCTCGTCGGCGGTCAGGGCGCGGGCGTAGTAGTCCAGCGCGCTCTTGTAGTCGCCCTGGTTCCAGGCGAGCAGACCGAGCTGGGCGGCCACGTAGGAGATGTCGCCCTTCGACGTGGCCGTGGACAGGGCCTGCTGCAGCACCTGCCGTGCGCCCTGCACGTCACCGCGCAGCTCCCGCACATACGCGTACCGCGTGAACACCGGTACGCCCGGCTTGCGTTGGTCGGCGAGGTCGGCCGCCTTGCTCGCCTCGTCGTAGCGGCCGAGTTCGACCAGGGCGTCGATACGGGAGGAGAGGGCGTTCGCGCTGTACGGGTTCTGCTTCAGGGCCTGGTCCGCGTAGGTGAGCGCCTTCGCGAACTCGTGCCGGGCGGCGGCGAGCGCGGCCTCGCCGGCCAGCGCCTGGTCGTTGTCCGGGGTGATCTGGAGCGCGCGCTTGAGGGACTTCTCGGCCTGCGGGTAGCGGGACGGGTCGCCCTTGGTGCGTGCCTGCTCGACGTAGGCGAGGCCCAGGGTGGCCCAGCTGTCGGAGTCCTTCGGCTGGGTACGGAGATGGGCCTGGAGGGAGGCGATCGTCGTGGCGAGGTCCCCGCTCGCGAGCAGCGCCGGGTCCACCGCGCTCGACGTGGCCACCGGTGCCGTACCGCCGTCCCGGGCGGCCCCGAAGGCGATCGCCCCGCCGGTCAGCGCGATGGCCATCAGCACGGCGGAGCCGGCGAGTCGGGCCCGCCGCCACTTCAGCCCCGCGGCGGCGAACCGGCGCAGGGCGGTGACGCGCTCGTCGTCCTTCGTCTCGGCGGGCTGCTTGTCGTTCGTACCCGGGGCCATGCCCTCTCCTAGTAGCTGTCGCGCGAGGCGGCGCGGCCCGCGCCGTGGGGGATTGGGTGGGTGCGGGCCGCGCCAGTATGTGGAGGGCGCGTTGAGCGCCCCGTAAGGGCCGCGGGGAACTGCGCGATCGGCCACCGCCGACCCGCAGTCACCCAACTGCCCTGATGGGAACGGCGATCAGTACGGTCGCTGCATCCGGCGGCGCCACCAGCCGAACGCCGTGCCGATCAGCAGCACGCCCGCCGCACCCGCGGCCGCCGATCCCGCGATCAGCGTCATGTTGTTGTCACCGGAACCGGTCAGGGCGTCGCCCAGCGCGCTCTTCGTGCTGCTGCCGGCCGCCGCCTTGGCGATCTTGCCTCGCGAACCCGCCGTCGGCTCGGCCACGTACGGGAAGTACTTCTCGAAGCTCTTGTCGTTCTTGTCGACCGCGTCGCCCAGGTCGTTCTTGGAACCGACGAGTTCGCCCTCCATGACCTGGAGCGCCTCGTCGATCACGTCGTCGGTGAGCCGGCGCCCGTTCGGGAAGCCCGCGTTGTCACCGTCCAGCACACCGAGCCGCTTGGGCTTGGCGGTGGGCTTGATGGACGTGTTCAGGCGGAGCATCTCCGACGGCTTCGCCTGCGGCTGCTCCGTGTTGAGGCCCTTGACGCCCGTGAGGAACACGCTGACGAGGTCGTTGCGGGGCTCGGACGGCGCCTTGATGTTGTAGATCGCCTGAATCAGCTTCGGCAGTTCCGGGTTGGTGACGTTCTTCAGGAACTGCGCGTCGTCCTTGGGCTCGGACGCGTTGAACTTGTCCTTGTCCTTCTGCGGGTTGACGACCTCGTTGACCAGCGGGTTGCCGAGGCGCGAGACCTGCGCGTAGTAGCCCTGCGCGTTCTTGCGCTGGGTCGTCGCGTAGATGCCGACGGTCGGACGTGACGCCGACTGCCGGATCAGGGAGTTCGGCACCTGGAGGGCGATCGTGTTGACGTTGTAGCCCTTGAGGGTGTCGTTGCCGACCTCGCTCAGGTTGCCGCCGTACAGCAGGTCGAAGACGCGCAGGTCGGCGAAGAACGGGTCGTCGGCCTGGCCGGCGAAGGTCGCGCCGCCGTTCGAGGTCTTGTAGATGGCCTGGGAGCGCAGCTTCGCGTAGTCCGGCATCGACGCCTTGCCGACGTCCGACGGGGCCGCCGGGATGTTGTCGGCGATCCTCGTCTTGTACTGCTGCCTGCCGTTCTTCAGCTTGATGAGGTCCAGGTCGTACGACTGCGTGACGTTCAGGTCGGGGTCGTTCAGGCTGTCGACCACGCCCGTGTTGTAGAGGAACGTCTTCTTGTTCTTGATCTTGGTGCTGAAGGTGTAGCGGAAGATCAGGTCGTCCTTCGCATCACCGTTGTTGTCGATGTGGATGTCGTACTGCGCGTCGTCGGCGAACTGGTAGAAGTTCGGGCCGCCGGCCGGCTCCTCGAAGGGGATGTAGTCCGACACGATCGTGGTGGTGTCGGACTTGTCCGGGCTGACGAACGCGTACAGGTCCGTGTTGTCGTACTGCGGAGTGCCCGAGATGAGCGGGGCCTCCCGGTGGGAGGAGGCGGAGGCCGCCCCCGGTTCCAGCGCGGCGACGCTGGCGGCTGTGATCCCGCCGGTGGCCAGTGCCCCACAGATGAGCGTGACAAGGCCCTTGCGCCCCGTGCCGCTCCTGGAGTTTAGAGGTGTCATGCCGTCCGTCCCTCGGTCCCAACTTGCTTGACGGACGGGTATACGGAGCAGGAGGGCTGTTTGGATTGGTCCGAAGAAAAAAATCTTTTTTCATGGTCAACCCGCGTTTCGGGCGCCCGCGTACGTACTTCTGCCGGAGGTGCGTCAGTTGCGAATGCCTGGTGTGGGAGGACGGGCCGGGTGCGGCCGCAGAAGGGGGGACGGAGTGGAGGCGGACGAACTGCTGGTGCTGGTCGCCGGTGGCGACCAGAAGGCGTTCGAGGACCTCTACGGACTGGTGTCCGGGCCGGTGTTCGGGCTCGTACGACGCGTGGTCCGCGATCCCGCACAGTCCGAGGAGGTGTCCCAGGAGGTGCTCCTCGAACTCTGGCGCTCCGCAGCCAGGTTCGACCCCGGCCGGGGCAGCGCCCTCTCCTGGATCCTCACCCTCGCGCACCGCCGCGCCGTCGACCGGGTGCGCAGCGCCCGCGCGGCCGGCGAACGCGAACAGCGCGAGGCCCTGCGCGCCGGCGAACCCGCCTTCGACCAGGTCGCCGAAACGGTGGAAGCCGGTCTGGAGCGCGAATGGGTACGCCGCTGCCTGGACCGCCTCACCGCCCTCCAGCGCCAGTCCGTCACCCTCGCCTACTACGACGGCTACACGTACCGTGAGGTCGCCGAGCGGCTGAAGCTGCCGCTGGGCACGGTCAAGACACGGATGCGCGACGGACTCACCCGGCTGCGCGACTGCCTGGGAGGTGCCGCGTGAGCCTGGTCGGCCGCCTGCTGCACCGCGATGACCTGCACTCCCTGGCCGCGCCCTACGCCCTGGACGCCCTGGAGCCCGGCGAGCGGCGCCGCTTCGAGAAGCACCTCAAGGACTGCGACCGGTGTGCCGACGAGGTCCGGGCGCTGACCGAGGACGCGGTACGGCTCGCCTGGTCCACGGCGGCACCGCCGCCCCTCGCGATGCGCGGCCGGGTGCTGGCCGCCGTACGCGCCACTCCCCAGGAGCCGGCTCCCGGCCGGGAGCACGTGCCCAATCTGCCGCCGCACGTCTGGGGCGCACAGCCCCCGCCGCCACGCCGGCCGCGGCGGCCCCTGTTCGTGCCGTTCGCCACCGCCACCGCGGCCGCCGCGCTGGTCGTCGCCTCCCTGTTCGCGGTACAGGCCGACCGGACACAGAATCAGCTCGACGCCGAGCGGGCCCAGTCGCGTGAGATCGCCCACGTTCTGGCCGCGCCCGACGCCCGTGCGACCAGCAGCAAGGACGCGCAGGGCCGAAGTATCGGAGCGGTGGCCTCCGCATCGGAGGGGCAGGCCGTCGTCACGCTCAGCGGATACGGCGCCCTTTCGAACGGCCGGGTGCACCAGCTCTGGCTCATGCGCCCCCGTGTGCAACCGCGCTCCCTCGGGCTTTTCAAGGGCGACACGCCCCTGGTCGCCACGGGTCTGGGCAAGTCCGCGACGTCACTCGCGGTGACCGTCGAACCTGCCGGTGGTTCAGTACAGCCCACCAGCCAGCCGGTTGTCCAACTCGCCCTGAAATCGGTTGGATTCGGAGAGTAGTCAGAGTGTAATCGTAGAAGGGTCGTCAACACCCTTGCGGGGAAGGTGAATCCTGTGACTGCGATACACGAGTGCCCCATCGGGGCGATAGGGTTACCCTGCCCGGGCCGGGTGGACTCGTACGGGTGGGGAGTGACATGGATCAGATAACACGCAGCAGGGCGAGGGTTCCTGCGATCACCTGCGGGAGTGGCGCGACCAGTTCGCGCCTCGACCGCCATCTGTCGGTGCTGGCGGGTCCCGCCATACCGCAGCAGCAGGCGGTCGAGGCGACCTCGCTGATGCGTGAGCTGACCGCGCGTGAACCCGCGCAGCGCAGCGACCGGGTCGCACGGGTCAGCCGTGTCTCGCTCTTCGCACCGCTGCGTCGGCTGCGCCGCTCGCTGTTCGGCGGCAACAAGCACTGACCGTCTGACCGTCAGGCTCGCGCTCAGGCCGCCACACCGTCCCGGCGCAGCGCTGTGATCTCGGCGTCCGTCATCCCCACGGCACGCAGCAGCGCATCGGTGTGCTGCCCGAGCGCGGGCACGTCCCCCATCCGCGCCTCGTCCCCGCCCGGCAGCGTGATGGGCGGCAGCAACGCACGCAGCGGCCCGACCGGCGACCCCACTTCCCGCCACCGCTCCCGGGCCGCCAGCTGCGGATGCCCGGCCAGTTCACGCAGATCCCGCAGCCGCGCGCACGCGATGCCCGCGGCCTCCAGCCGTGCCAGCGCCTCGTCGGCGTCGAGCGCCTTCAGGGCCGTCCCGACCAGTTCGTCGGTCCGTGCCCGGTTCGCCACCCGCGCCGCGTTCGTCGCGAACACCGGATCCGCCCCCAACTCCGGCAGTCCGAGCACCTGTTCGGCAAGCCGTCGCCACTCCCTGTCGTTCTGCACGGAGAGCAGCACCCGCCCGCCGTCCGCGGTCGGATAGGCGTCGTAGGGCGCGATCACGGCATGCGCCAGACCGGTGCGTTCCGGCGGTGTCCCGCCGTGGATGGTGTGGTGCAGCGGATGCCCGAGCCACTCCGCCAGCGCCTCCAGCATCGACACCTCCACCGGCCCGCCCCTGCCGGTGGTCCCGCGCCGCACCAGTGCCGCGAGGACGCCCGAGAAGGCGTACATGGCCGCCGCGATGTCCGCCGCCGGGATCCCGGCCTTCACGGGCTGCTCCGGCGTCCCGGTGACCGACACCAGGCCCGCCTCGCACTGCACGAGCATGTCGTACGCGCGTTTGCCGGCGTACGGCCCCGAAGCCCCGTATCCGGAGATGTCGACGGCGACCAGCCGGGGGTGTGCGGCGCACAGCGTGGCCGCGTCGAGGCCGAGCCTGGACGCGGCACCGTGGGCCAGGTTCTGCACGAACACGTCCGCGTCCGCGATCAGCCGCCGTACGGCGTCCAGGCCGCGCGGGTCCTTCAGGTCCAGCGCGATGGACTCCTTGCCGCGGTTGCACCACACGAAGTGCGAGGCGAGGCCGTGGGCGGCGGTGTCGTAGCCGCGGGCGAAGTCGCCGCCGGCGGTGCGTTCGACTTTGATGACGCGGGCGCCGAGGTCCGCGAGCTGGCGGGTGGCGAAGGGGGCGGCCACCGCCTGTTCGACGGCTACCACGGTGATGCCTTCGAGGGGCAAGGGGTCCATGAGCGCCGTCCTTGTCTGCGGGTGGGTGGGGGCTTGTCGCGCAGTTCCCCGCGCCCCTGAGTCAGTCACATCAGCGTCAGTTGACCGGCCGGGCCTTCTTCGATGTGCTCCAGGACCGACGCTGGTCTGCGGGACGTCTCCGGGGCTGGGAGTACGCCCGCTGCCGTCAGGTCCCCGACGGTGATCTGTGCCCTGACCTCGAACTCGGTCTGCCGGGCCCGTACGTCTGCCAGCAGGGCCAGGACCGTGATCAGTTCCAGTAGTTCCGAGGTCCAGGACTGGGGCCAGGACGGCGGGGTGATCGCCGCCAGGGTTCCGGGTTCCGCCGTCTCCGTCGTTCGTGCCGCGAACCACGCCTCCAGGACCCGTACCTCGCCCGTCCTGAAGCCCCATGCCTCCGGCGGTACCGGGGAGATGCGGCCCTCGTCGAGGTGGAGGGTCTCCTCCTCGGCGTCGTAGAGGACCGTGAGGGGGCGGGAGGGCAGCGGGGACCGGACGTAGGGGCGGCGGCCGCCCGGGAGTTTGGGGCGGTCGCCGTCCCGGCGCAGCAGCCACAGGGCCCGGTGGCCCAGCTCCACGCCCCGGGCCCAGAGGTCGGGGTCCTCGGTGAGCGGGACGGTGCGGTCCGGGCGGATCGCGGTCAGGGCCCAGGCCAGGACGTCCGGCGGGGTGACGTCCCGGCCCAGCCGGTCGGCCAGGTACGCCGGCAGTCCCGGTGCCAGGTTCGGCTCCGCGCCGCCCGGGCGGCGGTACAGCGGGCGGATGCGGCCCGCGCGCAGGGTGGGGAGGAGGGAGGTCGCCAGCAGGGGCAGCGGCGTCCCCTCCGCCGATTCCACCGCGAAGACCTGGTGGGCGTCGGCCACCCGCCAGAGCTCCGGGCGGGCCGCGTCGATCAGGCGGTGGTCCGGGATCAGCCACTGTTCGTCGAAGGGGGCGGCCAGGACGCGGACCGGGTCCGGGCAGGGGCCCGACGCGTCGGCGAGCGGTTCGGTGCCGCTGGGCTGGCCGGGGAGCTGGGCGACCGCGGAGTGGACCGTGCGGGAGCGGGTCGGCTCGAACAGGGTCTCGCGGTCGGGGCCCTCGGCCTTGAGGAGGGCGTCCCAGCGGGCCTTCAGGGTCGCCGGGGCGGGGGCCGTCGGCCACCCCCGGCCGAGCCGTAGTGGTGCGACGGACCACGGCATGAGGTCCGCCAGCAGCGGAGCGTCGTCGTGCGTCACGCCCGGCATCGTACGACGAGTTCAGGTGGCGTCGAGGGTGACCGTGAAGGAGAAACGGTCGCCCCGGTAGTGGATGACCGCCAGGTCCAGCACCCGGCCGGCGGTGTCGTAGGTGACGCCCGTGTAGTGCAGGATCGGGCTGAGGAGGGGGACCTGGAGCAGCCGGGCGGTCTCCGGGTCGGCCAGGCGGGCCTGCACCGTGTCCGTGATGCGGCTGATGTCCGCGCCGACGAGGTCGCGGAGCACCTTGGTCATGGGACGGCGGGCGAGGTCCTCCGGGTCGATGCGCTCGGCCAGTTCGGGGCGGACGTGGTTGCGGGCGTGGTTGGTGGGCTCGCCGGTCTGCTCGTCACTGCGCAGGCGGTGGTACGCCGCCACCTCGGCGAGGTCCGGGAAGTAGTCGGTGAGTTCGCCGGTCACGGGCACCGTGCCGTGGTCCAGCAGCTCCGCCGTCATCCCGGACTGCTGGGCCACGATCGCGTCCACCGAGCCGAGCAGCCGTACCGGGGTGCCCCGGCGGGCGTCCGGGTCGATGAAGGTGCCGCGGCGGCGGTGCCGGCTGATCAGGCCCTCGTCCTCCAGCTCCTTCAGCGCCTGCCGCATGGTCAGCACGCTCACGCCGTAGTGCTCCGCGAGCTGTTCCTCGGTGGGCAGCCGGAGCGGGTCCCGGGGCGAGCGGCCGAGTATCGAGGCGCGCAGCGACTGCGACACCTGGTACCAGAGCGGCAGCTTGCGGTTGAGGACGATCGAGTCCGGGGCGAAGGAGGTCACAGGTCATCCGTACCGGTGAGGGATCTTCATTGCAAGGGACGGAAGTGGCGTTCCAGGCCCTGCCAGACGTCGTCGTAGCGCTGCTGGAGGTGTCCGGCGGTGGCCGCCTGCGGGGTGAGCGTCACCGGCCAGCGGGTCTCGAACATGAACGCGAGGCCGTCGTCCACCTTCTGGGGCTTCAACTCGGCCGCACTCGCCCGGTCGAACGTCTCCCGGTCCGGGCCGTGCGCCGACATCATGTTGTGCAGCGACCCGCCGCCCGGCACGAAGCCCTCGGCCTTCGCGTCGTACGCGCCCTCGACGAGCCCCATGTACTCGCTCATCACGTTCCGGTGGAAGTACGGCGGCCGGAAGGTGTTCTCGCCCACCAGCCAGCGCGGCGCGAATACCACGAAGTCCACGCCGGCCAGGCCGGGGGTGTCGGACGGAGACGTCAGCACCGTGAAGATCGACGGGTCGGGGTGGTCGTACGAGATGGTGCCGATCACATTGAAACGGCGCAGATCGTAGGCGTAGGGCACATGTGTGCCGTGCCAGGCGACCACGTCCAGCGGGGAGTGGTCATATGTGGCGGTCCACAGGTTGCCGCAGAACTTGTTGACCACCTCCACCGGGCCCTCCACGTCCTCGTAGGCGGCGACGGGGGCCAGGAAATCCCGGGCGTTGGCGAGGCCGTTGGCGCCGATCGGGCCGAGGTCGGGGAGGCGGAAGGGTGAGCCGTAGTTCTCGCACACATAACCCCGGGCCGTGGCCTCCAGCAGCTCCACACGGAAGCGGACCCCACGGGGGATCAGCGCCACATGTCCCGGCTCCACATGCAGCAGGCCGAACTCCGTACACAGCAGCAGTCCGCCGCGCTCCGGGACGATGAGCAGCTCGCCGTCCGCGTCGGAGAAGACCCGTTCCATGGAGGTGTCGGCGTGGTAGAGGTGCACGGCCATGCCGGTGCGCTGGGTCGCGTCGCCGTTGCCGCCCAGGGTCCACAGGCCGGCCAGGAAGTCCGTGCCGGGCGGCGGCTCCGGCGGGGGGTTCCAGCGCAGCCGGTTCGGGTCCGGGGCGACGTCCGTGAAGGGGGCGGTGCGCAGCCCGCCGTTGCCGGCGGTGCGGGTGAACGCCGGGTGGGCGGCCGAGGGGCGGATCCGGTACAGCCAGGAGCGGCGGTTGTGGGCCCGCGGCTCGGTGAAGGCCGTACCGCTGAGCTGCTCCGCGTACAGGCCGAGGGGGGCGCGCTGCGGGGAGTTGCGGCCCTCGGGCAGGGCGCCCGGCACCGCCTCCGAGGAGTGCTCGTTGCCGAACCCCGAGAGGTACGACAGCCCCTCGGCGGTCTTTCGCGCCTCCCCGCGCTCGAACGCGCCCGCGCGGGAGATGCCCCCATCGCTCATGATCGCTCCCTGAACCCGCTGTACCCGTGTGCCATCGATTCCTATGTATCACCGTAGGATTGCGCGGGGGCGGGTGCAAGAGGGCCGGGATCATCCCAGCGGGGTATGGCGAGAACCCGACTTCAGGGGGATCCGGTCTGCGGCGCGCTGTTCTACGCTCCCGGGCATGTCGTGGACGCGTGGACTGCCGGGTGCGCTCGCGGTCTGCGTGCTGCTGCTGGTCGCGGCGGCGGGGTGCGGGACCGGGGAGGCGCACGGGCGGGGGGCGGGGTCGCCCTCACCGGTGGGCAAGATCCTCGACGACACGGACGAGAGCGGCCGCCACTACCGCGAGCTGGACAAGAAGCAGGCGCCCCAGGTGGGCACGGTGGTCACGCCCGACTCGGCCGGCGGCTGGGACGTCCGGCTCGACGTGCACCGCTTCCGCTTCTCCCCGGCGGGCACCGCGGCGAAGGCGGTCGTCGGCCGCGGCCTCGCCTACCTCTTCGTGGACGGCGGCCTGGTGACGCGGCTGCGCACCTTCGCGTACCACCTGCCTGCCGGCCTCGTCCCGCACGGCACCCACCACATCACCGCCCGGCTCTACGCGGACGACGGCACGGTATGGGCCGTGCACGGCAAGCCGGTGGAGAGCACGGCGGACGTCACGGCGTCGGGCGCGGAGACGGCGTCACCGTCGGCGTCAGGGGCCGCGCCCACCGCCCCCACCGCCGCCTCGGCCTCCGCCCGCACCGCCGCCTCGGCCTCCGCCGGCAGCGCCGCGAGCAGCCCGGACGCCGGATGAGTGCATGGGCCATCCGTCCGCGTACTGGGGGGCGAGGTTCACCTGATCCCGGCGGAAAGGCATCATGAAGCCCGTGCCCCCAGCGACATCGCTTCGCAAAGCGCCCGTGCAGCGCCGCAGCGCCGAACGGCTGACCAGGATTCTCGACGCCTGTGCCGATCTCCTCGACGAGGTGGGCTACGACGAACTGAGCACCCGGGCCGTCGCGGTGCGCGCCGGGGTGCCCATCGGCTCGGTCTACCGCTTCTTCGGCAACAAGCGGCAGATGGCCGACGCCCTCGCCCAGCGCAACCTGGAGCGCTACTCCGAGCGCGTCACCGAGCGGCTGAAGGACACGCCGAAGGGTGACTGGCGGACGGCGACGGACGCCGTGCTCGACGAGTACCTGGCCATGAAACGCACCGCCCCAGGCTTCTCCCTCGTCGACTTCGGCAACCAGATCCCGGTCGGCGCCCGCGACGCGGAGCCGAACCACCGGGTGGCCGACCGGCTGACCGACCTGCTGGCGGCGTACGTCGGCCGCGCCCCCGACGAGGCGCTGCGCCGCACGTTCCTGGTGGCGGTGGAGACGGCCGACGCCCTGGTCCACCTGTCCTTCCGGATGGTCCCGGAGGGCGACGAGAAGATCATCACGGAGACGCGGGAGCTGCTGCGGGCTTATCTGGCCCGCGTTCTGGACTGACGGCTGGACAGCGCCCCTGAAAGGGGCGCGGGGCTGTATCGATATGCGGCTCCGCCGCGTGGGCGCGATCAGCCCCCACGCACCCGCACTCGAAGCACTGCAGGACTCCCCTCCCGACATACCGAGCGGTATGCTCGCCCCGGGTTACACGACTCCCGGGAGGCCCCCCATGCCCCGCACCGCCCTCCGTATCTGCCCCCTGTGCGAGGCCACCTGCGGCCTGACCCTCACCATCGACGGCACCCGCGTCACCGGCGCCCGCGGTGACCGCGACGACGTGTTCAGCAAGGGGTTCATCTGCCCGAAGGGCGCCTCCTTCGGTGCGGTCGACGGTGACCCCGACCGGCTGCGTACCCCCCTGGTCCGCAGGGACGGCGAACTGCGCGAGGCCACCTGGGCGGAGGCCTTCGACGCGGTGGCGGCCGGGGTGCGGGGTGTCGTCGAGCGCTACGGCCCGGACTCTGTCGGTGTGGTCCTCGGCAACCCCAACGTGCACACCGTGGCCGGCGGCCTCTACCCGCAGGTCCTGCTCGGCGCCCTCGGCACCCGCAGCGTCTTCACCGCGTCCACGGTCGACCAGATGCCCAAGCACGTCTCCAGCGGACTGCTCTTCGGCGACGCCAACGCGATACCGGTGCCCGACCTGGACCACACCGCCCACCTCCTCCTCATCGGCGCCAACCCCCTGGAGTCCAACGGCAGTCTGTGCACCGCCCCCGACTTCCCCGGCAAGCTCAAGGCGCTCAAGGCCCGCGGCGGCACCCTCACCGTCATCGACCCGCGCCGCACCCGCACCGCCAGGCTCGCCGACCGGCACATCGCCATCCGGCCCGGCGCCGACGCCCTGCTGCTCGCCGCGATGGCCCAAGTCCTCTTCGAGGAGGGCCTGGTGGACCTCGGCCACCTCGCCCCGCACATCGACGGACTCGACGAACTCCGCGCCGAGCTAGGTGACTTCACGCCGGACGCGGTCGCCGACGCCTGTGACGTGGACGCCGGGACGATCCGTGTCCTCGCGCGTGAACTCGCCGCCGCGCCGACTGCCGCCGTGTACGGCCGTATCGGCAGCTGCACCGTCCCGCACGGCACCCTCGCCAGCTGGCTCGTCGACGTCCTCAACATCCTCACCGGCAACCTCGACCGGCCCGGGGGCGCGCTCTTCCCCCAGGCCGCCACCGACCGGACCCCGCGCCCTGCCGGACCCGGCCGGGGCTTCGCGCTCGGGCGCTGGCACTCCCGGGTGAGCCAACACCCCGAGGCCAAGGGCGAGTTGCCGCTCTCCGCGCTCGCCGAGGAGATCGACACCGCCACGGCGGAGGGCGAGCCGATCCGGGCGCTCATCGCCGTCGCCACCAACCCGGTGCTCTCCGCGCCCGACGGCGACCGCCTCGACAAGGCCCTGGACTCCCTCGACTTCATGGTCAGCGTCGACCCCTACCTCAACGAGACCGCACGCCACGCCGACGTCGTGCTGCCCCCGCCGCCGCCCTCGCAGAGCCCGCACCACGACTTCGCCTTCAACACCCTCGCCGTACGCAACCAGGTCCGCTACTCCCGCCCCGCCGTCCCGCTGGAACCCGGCAGGATGGCGGAGACCGAGATCCTGGCCCGCCTGATCCTCGCGGCCGGCGGCATGCACGGCGCCGAACCGTCCGCCGTGGACGACATGGTCATCGGCCAGACCCTGGGCAAGGCGGTCAGGGAGACCCACTCGCCCGTGCACGGCCGGGACCCGCAGGAACTCGCCGCCCGGCTCACCGGGGACACCGGTCCCGAGCGCCGGCTCGACCTGATGCTGCGCCTCGGCCCCTACGGCGACGGCTTCGGCGCACGGCCCGACGGCCTCACCCTGGAGCAGTTGCTCGCCCACCCGCACGGAATCGACCTCGGGCCCCTCACGTCCCGCCTCCCGCAGCCGCTGAAGACCGGGAGCGGCAAGGTCGAACTGCTGCCGCAGCCGATCGCCGACGACCTGCCCCGGCTGCGTACGGCCCTCGCGGGCCGCCCCGCCGGTCTGGTCCTCGTCGGCCGCCGCCACCTGCGCTCCAACAACAGCTGGATGCACAACGTGCCCGCCCTCACCGGCGGCACCAACCGCTGCACCCTGCACATCCACCCCGAGGACGCCGAACGGCTCGGCGTGCGCGACGGCGCCGACGTACGCGTCAAGGGCGCCGGCGGCGAGGTGGTCGCCCCCGCCGAGGTCACCGACGGCGTCCGGCCGGGTGTCGTCAGCCTCCCGCACGGCTGGGGCCACAACCGCCCCGGCACCCGGCTCAACCACGCCGCCACCGCCCCCGGCGTCAACGTCAACCAGCTCCTCGACGGCAGCCTGCTCGACCCGCTGTCCGGCAACGCCGTCCTCAACGGCATCCCCATCGAGGTGACCGCCGAAGTGACCGCAACCCCGTGACCTGGACTTTCGCGCTTATTGCTCGCGTGTCAACGTCTTGTTAACGACGTTTGACGCGACCTAACGTCGTCGCACCGCCGGCCCTGGTGGGAGTTCAAGGGCGAACGTTAGGTATCCACTCATGCTGACCATCCTCGGCTTCGCCATGATCGCGACCTTCCTGGTCCTGATCATGCTGAAGAAGATGTCGCCGATCGCGGCGCTCGTGCTGATCCCCGCGCTGTTCTGCGTGGCCGTCGGCAAGGGCGCCCACCTCGGCGACTACGTCATCGACGGCGTCACCGGCCTCGCGCCCACCGCGGCGATGCTCATGTTCGCGATCGTCTACTTCGGGGTGATGATCGACGTCGGCCTCTTCGACCCGGTCGTCAAGGGGATCCTGAGGTTCTGCAAGGCCGACCCGCTGCGGATCGTCGTCGGTACGGCCGTACTCGCCGCGATCGTCTCGCTCGACGGCGACGGCTCCACCACCTTCATGATCACCGTCTCGGCGATGTACCCGCTGTACAAGCGCCTGAAGATGAGCATGGTCGTGATGACCGGTGTCGCCGCGATGGCCAACGGCGTGATGAACACCCTGCCCTGGGGCGGCCCCACCGCCCGCGCCGCGACCGCGCTCAAGCTGGACGCGAGCGACATCTTCGTGCCGATGATCCCGGCACTGGCCATGGGCCTGCTGTTCGTCTTCGCCCTCGCCTACGTCCTCGGCCGCCGCGAGCGCAGACGGCTCGGCGTGCTGACCCTGGACCAGGTGCTGGTGGAGGAGCCCCGCACGGAGACCGCCCTGGTCGGTGCCGGTGCCGGTGCCGGTGCCGGAACCGGCAAGGGTGCTCGGAGCGCCGGTGGCTCCGGTACCGGCGGCGCGGACCTGCCCGACGGGCCGGAGGCCGACGGTTTCCAGGGCCTCGACCCGCACCGCGAGACCCTGCGCCCCAAGCTGTACTGGTTCAACGCGCTGCTCACGGTCGTCCTGCTCACCGCCATGATCATGGAGTGGCTGCCGATCCCGGTGCTGTTCCTGCTCGGCGCGGCCCTGGCGCTGACCGTCAACTTCCCCCGGATGCCGGCCCAGCGGGCCCGGATCGCCGCGCACGCCGAGAACGCCCTCAACGTCTCCGGAATGGTCTTCGCCGCCGCCGTCTTCACCGGCGTCCTCCAGGGCACCGGCATGGTCGACCACATGGCCGAGTGGCTGGTCGGCAACATCCCCGACGGCATGGGCCCGCACATGGCCCTCGTCACCGGCGTGCTGAGCATCCCGCTCACGTACTTCATGTCGAACGACGGTTTCTACTTCGGCATCCTCCCGGTGCTCGCCGAGGCCGGCCAGGCCCACGGCGTCTCCGCCGTTGAGATCGCCCGCGCCTCGATCGTCGGCCAGCCGCTGCACATGTCCAGCCCGCTCGTCCCCGCCGTCTACGTCCTGGTCGGCATGGCCAAGGTCGAGTTCGGCGACCACACGCGATTCGTCGTGAAGTGGGCTGCGGTGACATCGGTGGTGGTGCTCGGGGCAGGAATCCTGTTCGGGACTATGTGACATACCACTGTGTGACATACCACTGGGAGGTTTCACCATGACGCCCGGCAGGAACCGCGGCTGGCTGCTCCGTCTGGTCATCGCCTTCGGCTTCGCGCAGGGGGCGGTGTCGATGGCCCGGCCCGCCGTCTCCTACCGGGCGCTCGCCCTCGGCGCCGACGAACGGGCCATCGGCGTCATCGCGGGTGTCTACGCCCTGCTCCCGCTCTTCGTCGCCGTACCGCTCGGCCGCCGTACCGACCACGGCCGCTGCGCACCCCTGCTGCCCGTCGGCGTCGTACTGATATCCGGCGGCTGCGCGCTCAGCGGACTCGCCGGCTCCCTCTGGACGATGGCCCTGTGGAGCGGGGTGATGGGCCTCGGCCACCTTTGCTTCGTGATCGGCGCGCAGTCCCTGGTGGCCCGCCAGTCGGCCCCGCACGAACAGGACCGCAACTTCGGCCACTTCACCATCGGGGCGTCGCTCGGCCAGCTGGTCGGGCCGATCGCGGCCGGCGCGCTGATCGGCGGCCCGGACATGGCGGGCACGAGTGCGCTCGCGCTCGTGGTGGCGGGTGCCGGGGCGGCGATCGCGTTCACCTCGCTGTGGCGCATCGAGGACCCTACGGCGGTCAAGTCCCGTACCGCGGAGGGGGACCGGGTGCCGGTGGGCCGCATCCTCCGCGCCCGGGGCGTCCCGGCCGGCATGCTGATCAGCCTCTCGGTGCTGTCCGCGACCGACATCCTGACCGCGTACCTTCCGGTGGTCGGCGAGCACCGGGGCATCTCCCCGGCCGTGATCGGCGTGCTGCTCAGTGTGCGGGCGGGGGCGACGATCGCCTGCCGGCTGGTGCTCACGCCGTTGCTGCGGCTGCTGGGGCGGCCGGTGCTGCTGACCGTCACCTGCTTCGTGGCGGCGGTGCTGTGTGCGGGGATCGCGCTGCCCGTGCCGGTCTGGGTGCTGGGTGTGATGCTGGCCGTCCTCGGCTTCTGTCTGGGGGTGGGGCAGCCGCTGTCCATGACGACGCTGGTGCAGGCCGCGCCGGACGGGGCGCGGTCGACCGCGCTGGCGCTGCGGTTGACCGGGAACCGGCTGGGGCAGGTGGCTGCGCCGGCCGCGGCGGGGTTGGTGGCCGGGGTTGCCGGGGTCGCGGCGCCGTTCGTGATGCTGGGGGCGTTGTTGCTGGTGTCCTCGGGGGTGGCTCTGCGGTCGCCGGGGAGGTCGGAAGGGGCGCCCAGTGGGGTGGGGGCGACTGCCGGATTGCGGCTGCTGCGCCGTCGGGGCCTGTCGCGCCCACGCGGCGGCAGCCGCAAATCCACTGCAGCCCCGCGCCCCTGACGGGGCTCTGCTCACCCGACCCCTTCCTGAGTATTCGGGTACACGTCTTCCCCCTCCCGCACACATTCCGTTAACTTCCGTGACGCACAGGCCCGAACGACAGCCCCCGGGGGCGACAGCCATGACACGCGCCATCTCTCTGCACAACGTGAGCAAGGCCTTCGCGCGGGGCGTCCGCGTGGTGGACGGGTTGTCGCTGGACATCGCCCCCGGCGAGTTCCTCGTGCTGCTCGGGCCGTCCGGTTGCGGCAAGTCGACCGTGCTGAGAATGATCGCGGGCCTGGAGGAGGTCGACGAGGGCGAGTTGTTGCTCGACGGCGCGTACGCCAACGACCTGCTGCCGTCCGACCGGGACATCGCGATGGTCTTCCAGAACTTCGCCCTCTACCCGACCATGACCGGCCGCGACAACATCGGCTTCCCGCTCCGTCTGGAGGCACCCGGCGCCGACCCGCGCCCGCGCGTGGACGCCACCGCCCGCATGCTGGGCATCGAGGACCTCCTCGACCGCTTCCCCAGCCAGCTCTCCGGCGGCGAGCGCCAGCGGGTGGCGATGGGGCGGGCCATCGCCCGGCATCCGTCGGCGTTCCTGATGGACGAGCCGCTCTCCAACCTCGACGCCAAGCTCCGCAATCACTTACGCACCGAAATCTCGCTCCTGACAAGGGAGTTGGGCGTCACCACGGTCTACGTCACGCACGACCAGGCCGAGGCCATGTCCCTCGGTGACCGGGTCGCCGTGCTGCGCGGCGGAGTCCTCCAGCAGGTCGACACCCCTCGTGCGGTCTACGCCCTGCCCCGCAACGTCTTCGTCGCCGCCTTCATCGGCACCCCGCGCATCAACCTCCTGCGCGGGGTGATCCGCGCCCCGCTCGACGGCGCGATGACGGTCCACCTCGGCAAACAGGCCCTGCCCCTGCCCGAACCCCTGTGTCTGGACCACCGGTTGCTGCGGGTGCAGCAGGGCCGTGAGGTGATCGTCGGGCTGCGTTCGGAGGCGGTGCGGATAGCCAGGCACTCCGCCGCCCGGCCCGGGGAGGTGCCGCTCACCGGCCTGGTGGAGCATGTCGAGTTCCAGGGGCACGAGGTCCTCGTCCACTTCGACACCGGTTCCCGGCCCGCCGTCGTACCGGAGCTGGAGGCCCCGCGCCCGGCCGCCCGGCCGGGCCGGCGCCGGCGGCGGGAGGCGGTGACGGTGCTGGACCGGCTGCGGGACCGGGCGACTTCGAAGCGGGCGGGACGGGTCGTCGTACTGGAGAATCCGGCGGATGCCGAGCCCGAGCCCGCACCCCCGGAGGGGCGGCTCCCCGGCGACCTGGTCGTGCGCACCACGCCGGACATCCGGCTCCGGCACGGCATGCAGATCCCGCTCCTGGTCGACCTTGCCCACCTGTTCGTCTTCGACCAGTACGGCGAACGGATCAGCCCGTCCCCGGCGCGGCTGCCGGACCTGGACGAGTGAAAACGGCCGGGAAAGCGGGACCGGGACCGGTCCAAGCCCCTAGGAAGGGGGCATGCGCACTCATTCCCTCCGTAACCGGTCGGCCCTCGCCGTGGCCGGGATCCTGCTCGCCGGTGCTCCGACCGCCTACACGGCACTGGCCGACGACCACACCGTCGTCGTGCCGGCACGCGGCAAGCCGTACATCGAGACCCAGCTGCTCTTCGGCACCGCCCGCCCGGGCGGCGGACCCGCTGTGACCGACCGGCAGTTCACGGCCTTCGTCGACAAGGAGGTCACCCCGGACTTCCCCGACGGGCTCACCGTGCAGAACGGTCGCGGGCAGTGGCGGGACGCGCACGGGACGATCGAGAAGGAGCGGTCGTACGAGCTGATCCTGCTCTATCCGGAGTCGGCGGCGAAGGGCAGCGACCGGAAGATCGAGGAGATCCGGCGGGCCTACGAGAAGGCCTTCGCGCAGGAGAGCGTGGGCAGGGTGGACGAACACGCCCAGGTCGACTTCTGACGGTCCGGTTCCGGCGGCTCGGAGCGTGTCCCGTGGCGTGTCCCGGGGTACGCCTGGCGCGCTAAAACTATCGCCGCTAGTTTGTGACTCGGACGACACAGCCCCGCCGGGAGGAAGCAGCATGAAGGCACATGACGGCCTGTACATCGACGGCGCCTGGCGCGCCGCCGAGAGCCGGGACGTGATCGAGGTCGTGAACCCGGTCGACGAGCAGGTCGTCGGCCGGGTCCCGGCGGGCGGCGCACTGGACGTCGACACCGCCGTGCGCGCCGCCCGTGCCGCCCTCCCGGCCTGGGGTGCCACCCCGCCCGCCGAGCGGGCCGCCCGGCTCGCTGCCCTGCGTGATGTGCTCGTGGCCCGGAAGGACGAGATCGCCGAGACGGTCACCGCCGAGCTGGGCTCCCCGCTCCAGTTCTCCCAGGCGGTCCATGCGAGTGTGCCGATCGCGGTCGCGGGCTCGTACGCCGAACTGGCGGCCACCCACCCCTTCGAGGAGAGGGTCGGCAACTCCACCGTCCACCAGGAGCCGGTGGGTGTGGTCGGCGCGATCACGCCCTGGAACTACCCGCTGCACCAGATCGTCGCCAAGGCCGCCCCGGCTCTCGCGGCCGGCTGCACGGTCGTGCTGAAACCCGCCGAGAACACCCCGCTCACCGCCCAGCTGTTCGCGGAGGCGGTGCACGAAGCGGGTTTCCCCGCCGGTGTGTTCAACCTGGTCACCGGCCTCGGTCCGATCGCCGGGCAGGCCCTCGCCGAGCACCCGGGCGTCGACCTGGTCTCCTTCACCGGCTCCACGGCCGTGGGCAGGCAGATCGGCGCGGTGGCCGGCGCGGCGGTGAAGAAGGTCGCCCTCGAACTGGGCGGCAAGTCCGCGAACGTCATCCTCCCGAGCGCCGACCTCGCCAGGGCCGTCAACGTCGGCGTGGCCAACGTGATGTCCAACTCCGGCCAGACGTGCAGCGCCTGGACCCGGATGCTGGTGCACGCCGACCAGTACGAGGAGGCGGTGGCGCTGGCGGCCACGGCGGCCGCCAAGTACGGCGAGCGGATCGGGCCGGTCGTCAGCGCCAGGCAGCAGGCCAGGGTGCGTGGTTACATCGAGAAGGGCATCGCGGAGGGCGCGCGGCTGGTCGCCGGCGGTCTCGAATCCCCGCGCGAGCAGGGGTACTTCGTCAGCCCGACGGTCTTCGCCGACGTGACCCCCGAGATGACGATCGCCCAGGAGGAGATCTTCGGCCCGGTCCTGTCGATCCTGCGTTACGAGGACGAGGACGACGCCCTGCGCATCGCCAACGGCACGGTCTACGGGCTCGCGGGCGCCGTCTGGGCCGGGGACGAGGCGGAGGCGGTGGCCTTCGCCCGGCGGATGGAGACCGGCCAGGTCGACATCAACGGCGGCCGGTTCAACCCTCGTGCCCCGTTCGGCGGTTACAAGCAGTCGGGCGTCGGGCGGGAGCTTGGCGCGCACGGCCTCGCCGAGTACCTCCAGACCAAGTCCCTGCAGTTCTGAGGAGGTTGCTCCGATGACTCGTACGGTCCGAGCCGCTGTGCTGCCCGCCGTGGGCGCCCCGCTGGCGGTCACCGAGATCGAACTCCCGGACCCCGGCCCCGGCCAGGTCCGGATCCGGCTCGCCGCCGCCGGCGTCTGCCACTCCGACCTCTCCCTGTCCGACGGCACCATGCGGGTGCCGGTCCCGGCGGTCCTCGGCCACGAGGGCGCGGGCACCGTGGCGGCCGTGGGGGAGGGGGTCACCCGGCTGTCGCCCGGCGACCCGGTCGTCCTCAACTGGGCGCCCTCCTGCGGAAGCTGCCACGCCTGCACGCTCGGCGAGGTCTGGCTGTGCGCCAACGCGCTGAACGGCTCCGCCGACGTCTACGCCCGCACGGCGGACGGCACCGACCTGCACCCCGGCCTGAACGTGGCGGCCTTCGCCGAGGAGACCGTGGTCGCCGAATCCTGCGTCCTCCCGCTCCCCGCGGACATCCCGCTCACCGACGCGGCCCTGCTCGGCTGCGCGGTCCTCACCGGGTACGGCGCCGTGCACCACTCGGCGCGGGTCCGGCAGGGCGAGTCGGTGGCGGTGTTCGGCGTCGGCGGGGTGGGCCTGGCCACCGTCCAGGCGGCCCGGATCGCGGGCGCGTCCAGGATCATCGCCGTGGACGTCTCGGCGGAGAAGGAAGGCCTCGCGCGCGCCGCAGGCGCCACGGACTACGTCGTCGCCTCCGACACCACGCCCCGTGCGATCCGCGCCCTCACCGGCAAGCAGGGCGTCGACGTCGCCGTGGAGTGCGTGGGCCGCGCGGTCAGCATCCGCGCGGCCTGGGAGTCCACCCGCCGGGGCGGCCGTACGACGGTGGTCGGCATCGGCGCCAGGACCGAACAGGTCACTTTCAACGCCCTGGAGCTCTTCCACTGGGGCCGCACCCTCTCCGGCTGTGTCTACGGCAACTCGGACCCGGCCCGCGACCTGCCGTTGCTCGCCGAACACGTCCGGGCGGGCCGCCTGGACCTGACCGCACTGGTGACGGAGCGGATCGCGCTGGAGGACATCCCGGTCGCCTTCGAGAACATGCTGGCGGGCAAGGGCGGCCGGGCGCTGGTCGTCTTCTGACCGGCCGTCACGGCACCTGTTCGGAGCGGGGTTCCCCGGCCGCCGCCACGGTCCGGGGAGCGCGCGTCCGCGCCCGGGACCGGGACACCGCCACACCGGCCAGGCACAGCGCCCCGCCCGCCAGGGTGACAGGACCGGGCACCTCGCCGAGGGCCAGCCACGACATCAGCACCACCAGCGCCGGCACGGCGTACGTCGTCGCGCCCATCCGGCTCGCGGTGGTGCGGGCGAGGGCGTACGCCCAGGTCGTGAAGGCGAGCGCGGTCGGGAAGACACCGAGATAGACCATGTTGAGGGTGGCGGACAGGGGTGCGTCGGCGGCCTGGCGCACCAACTGCCCGGCGAACGGCAGACAGGCGGCGGCGCCGACGAGGCACCCGTACGTCGTGGCCTGGAGTGCGCTCGCCCGGGACAGTACGGGCTTCTGGGAGACGACACCGGCGGCGTAGGCGACCGCCGCGAGCAGGCACAGCACCACGCCCAGCACCGAGGAGCCGCCTCCGCCGGCCATCGAAAGGCCCACGGTCACGGCGCCCGCGAACGACACCGCCATCCCCGCGAGCAGCCGGGGCGGCATGGGATCACCGAGCAGCCGGGATCCGAGCAGGGCGATCAGCAGGGGGCCGACGTTCACCACGAGGGCCGCCGTCCCCGCGTCCACCTGCTGCTCGCCCCAGTTGAGGGCGACCATGTAGAAGCCGAACCACAGCACGCCGGATATCGCGATGCCGCGCCAGGCGGACCTGGGCGGCGGCGGTACCCGCCGCACCACACAGATGAGCCCGAGCGCGAGCGCCCCGGCCGACATCCGCCCGAGCGCGAGCGCCCCCGGCGAGTAGGCCGCCCCGGCGCTGCGGATCGACACGAAGGCGGAGGCCCAGAGCACGACGGCGACACAGGCGGCAGCGGTCGGCAGAAGGTGCGGTCGGGCCGGGACGGCTTGGTTCGTCATACCGCCGAGGGTAGGGACGGGAACCGACCGGGCGCTGGCGGTTTTCGGACGGGTGGTCGGGGAGCGGGCCGGCGAGCGGCGGTCGCTACCGGGAACGGCTCTCGACGAGCCGGGTGAGGCCGTCCAGGACGCGCTCCAGCCCGAAGCGGAAGGCGTATTCGGGGTCGTACACGCCCTGGTGGGTCTCACCGGCGGCCTGTCCGACCCGGGCCGCGAGGGGGAACCGGGCGGGATCGAAGACCCTGGCCAGAAGGGGTGCGTTGGCGGCCCACCACTGTTCGTCGGACAGGGCGCTGTCGCGGGCGGCGGCCTGGTTGTCGAGGTCGGCGCGCGCCACGGACCGGACGAAGCCGAGCAGGAAGGTGAGGGCCGCGTCCATCTCGACGTCGTCGAGCCCGAGGCCGTCGAACGCGGCCAGTTCGTGTTCGTACTTGGCCATCAGGCCGGGGCCGAGCGGCGGGCGGGTGGTGGGCAGGGTCGCCACCCAGGGGTGGCGCCGGTACAGCTCGCGGTTCTCGCGTGCGACGGCCGCCACCCTCGTGCCCCAGGGGGCGTCGGCGTGATCGGTGCGCGGCATCCGGAGGTAGGCGGTGTCCAGCATGAGGTCGAGCAGCTCCGCCTTGCCCGGGACGTAGGTGTAGATCGTCATCGGCGTGACGCCCAGCCGCTGGGCGACGCTGCGCATGGTCAGGGTGTCCAGCCCACCGGAGTCGGCGAGTTCGATGGCGGCCCGGACGACGGCGTCGACCGTCAGCCCCTGCTTGGGGCCGCGCCGGGAGCCGCCCTTTCCGGGCTCGCGCCACAGCAGTTCCAGTGTGCGAGCGGGGTCGTCCGCACCGCTTCGTTCCTTGGCCATGCGCCCCATCTTTTCCGCGCAGGACTTCTGCCGCCACCTCCCACTCTGTACGATGTATAGAATACGGCGTACAGAGATAATTCCCAGGAGGAGCCATGAAGATCACTTCCACCGCCGTCTGCCTGACCGTCGACGACGTCCCCGCCTCCGCCGCGTTCCTGACCAGGCACTTCGGCTTCCAGGAGGCCATGGCCGCCGACGGCTTCGCCTCCCTGGTCCGCGAGGACACCGTCCAGGTGATCTTCCTGCGGCGCGGCACCGAGGTTCTGCCCGAGGGGGCGCGGGACCGGCCCGCCGCAGGTGTGATCACCGCGTTCACCGTGGCCGACCTGGACGCCGAGTACGAGCGGCTGCGGAGCGAGGGTGCCCCCATCACCATGCCGCTGCGCGAGGAGCCGTGGGGTGAGCGCCTCTTCCAGGTCACCGACCCGAACGGCGTGGTCCTCCAACTCGTCGCCTGGGCCGCCCCCGGCGGCCGGTGAGCCGGAAGCCGTTCTCAGGCGGTCGTCTCCGTCACCCGCGCGAACTGCTCGGCCAGCCCGTCCAGCAGTGCCCGCAGCCCCGTCTCGAAGGCCCGCTCGTCCACCTTCTCCTGCTGTTCCGCGAGCAGGTGGGCCTGGCCCAGATGCGGATAGTCGGCCGGGTCGTACGCGCTCGCGTCGTCCACGAAGCCCCCGGCGAACGACCCCAGCGCCGACCCCATGATGAAGTACCGCATCAGCGCCCCGATCGAAGTCGCCTGCGCCGGCGGCCACCCCGCGTCCACCATCGCGCCGTAGACCGCGTCGGCGAGCCGTAGTCCGGCCGGGCGGCGGCCGGGACCCCGGGCGAGGACCGGGACGATGTTCGGGTGGTCCCGCAGCGCCGTCCGGTACGACACCGCCCAGTCGTGCAGCGCGGTCCGCCAGTCCCGGTCGGCGTCCTGCCCGAGATCTTCGAACATCGACAGGTCGACCTGCGCGCTGACCGAGTCCGCGACCGCCTCCAGGATCTCGTCCTTGGTGCGGAAGTGGTTGTAGAGGGAGGGCCCGCTCACCCCCAGCTCGGCCGCGAGGCGGCGCGTGGAGACGGCCGCCAGTCCCTCCGTGTCCACGAGTTCCCGTGCCGCCAGGACGATCCGGTCGGTGCTGAGGAGGGGCTTGCGCGGTCGGGCCATGGCGCACATAGTAGGGCTGCACGAATAAACTAGCAGTGCTAATTTAAGGGTGATCGCATGGTGAACCTGGGGCTCAGCGAGGAGCAGACCGCCGTACGGCAGCTCGCCCGGGACTTCGTCGAACGCGAGATCACCCCCAACGTGATCGCCTGGGACCGCGCCGAGGAGGTCGACCGGGGGATCGTGAAGAAACTCGGCGAGGTCGGCTTCCTGGGTCTGACCGTCGACGAGGAGTACGGCGGCTCGGGCGGTGACCATCTCGCGTACTGCCTGGTGACCGAGGAACTCGGCCGCGGGGACTCCTCGGTCCGCGGGATCGTCTCCGTCTCCCTCGGGCTGGTGGCCAAGTCGGTCGCCGCCTGGGGTACCGAGGAGCAGAAACGGCGCTGGCTGCCGGGGCTCACCTCCGGCGGGTACGTCGGCTGCTTCGGCCTCACCGAACCCGGCACCGGCTCCGACGCGGGCAACCTCACCACCCGTGCCGTTCGCGAAGGCGACGACTACGTCGTCAACGGCACCAAGATGTTCATCACCAACGGCACCTGGGCCGACGTCGTCCTCCTCTTCGCCCGCTCCACCGACGCCCCCGGCCACAGGGGCGTCTCGGCCTTCCTCGTGCCGGCCGACAGTCCCGGCCTCACCCGCCGTCCCCTGCACGGCAAGCTCGGCCTGCGCGGCCAGGCCACCGCCGAACTCGTCCTGGAGGACGTCCGGGTCCCCGCCTCCGCGATGCTCGGCCCGGAGGGCAAGGGCTTCTCGGTCGCCATGTCGGCGCTCGCCAAGGGGCGGATGTCGGTCGCCGCCGGCTGTGTCGGGATAGCGCAGGCCGCGCTGGACGCGGCCGTGAAGTACGCGGGGGAGCGCGAGCAGTTCGGCACGCCGATCGCCGGGCACCAGCTCGTCCAGGAGCTGATCAGCGACATCGCCGTCGACGTGGACGCGGCCCGGCTGCTGACCTGGCGGGTCGCCGATCTGATCGACCGGGGGCTGCCGTTCGCCATCGAGTCCTCCAAGGCCAAGCTCTTCGCCTCCGAGGCCGCCGTGCGCGCCGCCAACAACGCCCTCCAGGTCTTCGGCGGCTACGGATACATCGACGAGTACCCGGCCGGCAAACTCCTGCGCGACGCCCGCGTGATGACCCTCTACGAGGGCACCAGCCAGATCCAGAAGCTGCTCATCGGGCGGGCCCTGACGGGCGTCTCGGCGTTCTGAGTACGTCCCTGAGTATCCGGGCGGATGTGGTGCGGGCCACGTCCGGCGATGCTCGAACCATGAGCGACACACCGGTCAGACACCAGAACACGGCCGCCTTCTACGGGCAGGCCGTCGCCTCCTTCGCCCTCGCCCTCACGGCGACCGCCATCGGCATCTTCCGGCTGCACGCCGACGCCTGGGTGCGCGGCTTCCTCGGCATCGCCGTGCTCTACCTCGTCACCTCCGCCTTCACACTCGCGAAGGTCGTCCGCGACCGCCAGGAGGCCGGACAGATCGTCAGCCGGGTCGACCAGGCCAGGCTGGAGAAGCTGCTCGCCGAGCACGACCCCTTCGAAAAGCTCTGACCCGCGGGAAAAGCTCTGAGCGGGCACACTAAGCGCTCGCTCAGCTTCGGCGGTATGGTGGAGCTCCGGTATCGAGAGGGGCGAGCAAGCGATGAGTACGGCGGAGGAGACGACCGGCGGCGAGGTCGAGCCGTGGGAAGAGGTCACCCCTGACGCGGCCCGGCGACTGCTGGTCGCCGCCGTGGAGGCCTTCGCCGAGCGCGGCTACCACGCCACCACCACCCGCGACATCGCCGGTCGCGCCGGCATGAGCCCCGCCGCGCTCTACATCCACTACAAGACCAAGGAAGAGCTGCTCCACCGGATCAGCCGCATCGGTCACGACAAGGCCCTGGAGATCCTCCAGACGGCCGCCCGGCGCGAGGGCACCGCCACCGAGCGGCTCGCCGACGCCGTGAGCTCCTTCGTCCGCTGGCACGCCGGGCGGCGCACCACCGCCCGGGTCGTGCAGTACGAGCTCGACGCCCTCGGCCCCGACGCCCGCGCCGAGATCCTCGACCTGCGCCGCCAGGTCGACGCCGAGGTGCGCGGGATCATCCGGGAGGGCGTCGCCTCCGGCGAGTTCGACGTCATCGACGTGCACGGCACCACCCTCGCGGTGCTGTCGCTGTCCATCGACGTCGCCCGCTGGTTCAACGTCAACGGCCCCCGGACCCCGGAGGAGGTCGGCGCGCTCTACGCCGACCTCGTGCTGCGGATGGTCGGGGCCAAGTAGCCGCGGGGCTGCTCAGCGGTGGTACCGGGACTCAGAGGTAGTACCGGGACACCGACTCCGCGACGCAGACCGGCTTGTCGCCGCCTTCGCGCTCCACGCTGAAGCCGACGGTCACCTGCACGCCGCCCGTGACGTCCTCCACGCCGGTGATCGTCGCGGTGGCGCGCAGCCGGGAGCCGACCGGGACGGGGGCGGGGAAACGGACCTTGTTGGTGCCGTAGTTCACACCCATCTTCACGCCCTCGACCTTGATCAGCTGGGGGCCGAAGAGCGGGAGCAGCGACAGGGTCAGATAGCCGTGCGCGATGGTCGTGCCGAACGGGCCGGCGGCCGCCTTCTCCGGGTCGACGTGGATCCACTGGTGGTCGCCGGTCGCGTCCGCGAACAGATCGATCCGCTTCTGGTCGACCTCCAGCCAGTCGGTGTGGCCCAGCTGCTCGCCCACGGCCGCCTTCAGCTCGTCGGGGGAGGTGAAGATCCTCGGTTCTGCCATGTTGCCGGCCCTCTCGCAGTCACGGGTCACGCGTGCATTGTCTAAGCAACTGCTTAGCATGGTCCGGTACGGGCCCCCTGTCAACGGACCGCGACCGGCACCGGTGGGTAGTCTCTGCGGGGTGCCGCAGATTCCCGAGAAGATCCAAGAGCTGAGCGTGGGCCAGTTGTCCGCGCGCAGCGGCGCCGCCGTCTCCGCACTGCACTTCTACGAGTCCAAGGGCCTCATCAGCAGTCGGCGGACCTCCGGCAACCAGCGCCGCTACACCCGCGACACGCTCCGCCGCGTCGCCTTCGTCCGGGCGGCACAGCGGGTCGGCATCCCCCTCGCGACGATCCGCGAGGCCCTCTCGGAACTCCCGGAGGAGCGCACGCCGACCCACGAGGACTGGGCCCGCCTCTCGGCGGCCTGGCGCACGGAACTGGACGAGCGGATCAGGCAGCTCAACCGCCTGCGCGACCATCTGACCGACTGCATCGGCTGCGGCTGTCTGTCCCTGGACACCTGTGTGCTGTCCAACCCGGACGACGCGTTCGGCGAACGGCGCGCGGGTTCCCGCCTGCTGCCGGAACGGGCGGAGTGCAAGCGGTAGGGGCGCGTCGGTCACGGCCCGTACTGGAGCAGTCCCTCGGCCACCAACCCGGCGTTGGAAAGCGCCCGTTCGCCGTCCGGCAGCAGCAGGGTGTCCTCCAGGCCGATGCGGGTCGCCAGGCCCAGCCGGCCCGCCAGCCGCAGTACCGGCCAGGTGCCGCCCTCCTCGCCGTGCAGGAGGACCGGCCGGCCGTGGGCCGTGCCCAGCTCTGCGAGGAGCGTTCGCGCCGACTGCTCGGCGGTGGCCGGGTCGGGGTCCGTCACCTCCGCCAGCACCCGGAGCACCTGTGGGCCCAGCGGTGAGGCCGCGAACCGCGCCGCCCCGTCCGTGCCGGACCAGATGCCCGCCTCCACGCCGATTCCCATGACCAGCAACTGCTCGGCGACCTCCTCGGCGCCCGGTTCGTGCCAGTTGACCGAGGCGAAGTCGGGAAGTACGGACCACGTGCCCACACGCTGCAGCCGCAGCGCCGGATCGGGTGCGGCCCAGGCGGCGGTGGTCACTCCGATCGGTACCCGCAGCCGCCGTGCGCGGAGCGCGTCCAGCGTCGGTTCGACCACGCGTGGCGACAGGCTCTCCCGTCCGCACGGGGTTCTCGGGTGCACATGGATCTCCGTGGCTCCGGCCGCGACCGCCTCGGCGGCGGAGTCCGCCAGCGCCGCCGGTGACAACGGCACGCCCGAGCCGTCGGCGCCGCTGCGGCGTCCGTTCAGACAGGCCTGTAGTTCCATGCTCCGATGATGCCGGGCGGCACTGACAACGGCCGGGTTCCCCGGCAGTTGGGGGGTGCGGCATCCCCGGCGCACCCCCACGTGGTCAGGCCGACATGAGAAGCCGCCCGCGCCTGGCACAGGCCAGGGCCTCGGGGGTGAGCACCGGACGCGGCACCAGGATCCCGCAGTCCGTGCAGACCGGACCGGCGGAGGGCTCGTGGTCCAGGTCGTACTTCCAGATGAGGCGCTCCCTCGCGCACACCGGGCAGACCGTGCCCGGCTCGCGCTCCAGGGCGGCGATCAGCCGTCGCAGCACCTCGGCGAGTGGTTCGTCGGGATGGACCCGTGGGTCGTCGCACCAGGCCACTCCGAATCCGCCCCAGGTCAGCCGGTGCCAGTCGTCCACGCTGCCCGGGCGGCGCAGCCCGTCGTGCTTCTCCTTCTTGCGGCGCTCGGCGAACTCGCCCTCATAGGCGAGCCATACCGTCCGCGCCTCCTCCAGCTCCTCCAGTGCGCCCACGAGACGCACCGGATCGGGGGAGCGGTCCTCGGGACCGAACCCGGCCCGCGAGCAGAGATGGTCCCAGGTCGCGCGGTGCCCGTAAGGAGCGAACCGCTCCAGGCACTTGCGCAGCGAGTAACGCCGTAGCGCCAGATCGCACCGTGGGTCTCGCACCTGTCTCGCCAGACTCCGGAAACCGGCCATCGCCCTGCACCTCCGTCACACCTGCACCTGTACTTCGGTCACTTCGGCGTCGCCGCACGGGCTCCGCGCGGCGTTGCCGTATAGACGTATCGACACTCGAATCGGCTCCATCGGATTTCCGATGCCGTCCATAAGGCCGCCCGCCTTGACCGACGGCCGGTGACACCGCCGACTCGGGCGACCACTCCAAAACTTGACGCATGTTCATCTTCAATCCCGGGGATACCGGCGGTAACGTCCGGCACCACCCCCGTCGTGAGGAGCCGCCATGCCCCGGCGCACCAGACATCACGCGTTGTTCGACAAACTGAGAACTCCCCGCAAGCTCCCCGGGTTCCTGAAAGCCGCATCCGTATGCGTCCTCATCGCCGGCCTGCTCTCCCCGCTGGTCCAGGCGACTCCGGCGGCGGCCGCGGCCTCCAACGACTACTGCGGCGGCCAGTGTTCCGACATCCTGCCGCCCGGCGAGAACGGCAACGCCACCCTCGCCCAGATCCTGCTCAACCAGATCTTCGGCACCGAGCCCGACCACGCCGAGGACCAGCTCGGCACCTACAACAGCCTGGCCACGGGCTACTCCACCCTCACCGACGCGAAGATCAACACGTTCTTCAACGACTCGTCGTTCGGGGTCGCTTCCGATCAAGTCGCCTCCACCGAGAACCCGGCCGGCCGCAGCGACGTCACCATCGTCCGCGACAAGAAGACCGGTGTGCCTCATATCACTGGTACAACCAGATACGGCACCGAGTTCGGCGCGGGGTATGCCGCCGCTGAGGACCGGCTGTGGCTCATGGACGTGTTCCGGCACGTCGGCCGCGGCCAGCTCACCACCTTCGCCGGTGGCGCCGCCTCCAACCAGGGCCTTGAGCAGGAGTTCTACCGCAACGCCCCCTACTCCGAGGCCGACCTCCAGGCGCAGATCGACAACGCCGTCGCCAACAACGGCGCCCGCGGCCAGCAGGCCCTCGACGACGCCAACGCCTACCTCGCCGGCATCAACTCCTACATCGACGCCTCCGACAGCGGCCGGTACTTCCCCGGCGAGTACGTGCTGACCGGGCACAAGGACTCGATCACCAACGCCGGCACGATCGACCACTTCAAGATCACCGACCTGGTGGCGCTGGCCTCCGTGATCGGCGCGCTGTTCGGCTCCGGCGGCGGTGGCGAGGTCAACAACGCCATCTCGCTGCTCGCCGCCCAGGAGAAGTACGGCGTGACGGAGGGCACCAAGGTCTGGGAGTCGTTCCGCGAACGCAACGACCCCGAGGCCGTGCTCACCGTCCACAACGGCGAGAGCTACCCGTACGGCACCAAGCCCGACAACCCGCAGGGCGAGGCGCTGCCCGACGCCGGTACGGTGACCACCGAACCGCTGGTCTACAACGCCACCGGCACCGGCGCCGACCAGAGTGCCACCGCCGCCGCCGAGACGGCCACCAAGACCGCGCTCAGCTCGGCCAGACGCGGTATGTCCAACGCCCTCGTCGTCAGCGGCAAGAACACCGCGAGCGGCCACCCGATCGCCGTGTTCGGACCGCAGACCGGCTACTTCGCCCCGCAGCTGCTCATGCTCCAGGAGATCCAGGGCCCGGGCATCAGCGCCCGCGGCGCCTCCTTCGCCGGCCTGAGCATGTACGTCGAACTGGGCCGCGGCCAGGACTATGCGTGGTCCGCGACCACCTCCGGGCAGGACATCATCGACTCCTACGCGGTCGAGCTCTGCCAGGACGACTACCACTACCTGTTCCACGGCACCTGCACGGCCATGGACGAGGTCGAGCAGACCAACTCCTGGAAGCCGACCACCGCCGACGGCACGGCCGCCGGCTCGTACACCATGAAAGTCTGGAAAACCAAGTACGGACCGGTCGAATACCGGGCCACCGTCGGCGGGAAGAAGGTCGCCTACACCACCCTGAGATCCTCGTACATGCACGAGGCCGACTCGATCATCGGCTTCCAGATGCTCAACGACCCCGACTACGTGAAGAGCCCGCAGACCTTCCAGAGCGCGGTCCAGCACATCAACTACACGTTCAACTGGTTCTACGCCGACTCCACGCACACCGCGTACTACAACAGCGGCAACAACCCGGTGCGGGCCGGCGGGGTCGACTCCGAGTTCCCGGTCTGGGGACAGGCCGCCTACGAGTGGCAGAACTGGAACCCGACCACCAACACGGCCGACTACACCCCGGCCGCCCAGCACCCCCAGTCGATCGACCAGGACTACTACATCTCCTGGAACAACAAACAGGCGCTGAACTACACGACGGCGAGCTGGGGCGACGGCTCGGTCCATCGCGGCAACCTGCTCAACGACCGGGTCAAGAAACTCGTCGCCGCCGGGGGCGTCACCCGCTCTGCGCTTGTCAAGGCCATGGCAGACGCATCGCTCACGGACCTGCGGGCCGAGGACGTGCTGCCGAACCTGCTGAAGGTGATCAACAGCAGTACGGTGACCGACTCCACGGCCGCCGCGGCCGTCACCAAGCTCCAGACCTGGTTGACCGCGGGCGGCAAGCGCACGGAGACCTCGGCGGGGTCGAAGACGTACGCCAACTCCGACGCCGTCCGGATCCTGGACGCCTGGTGGCCACTGCTGGTGAAGGCCGAGTTCCAGCCAGGCCTCGGTGACGACCTGTACACCGCGTTCACCAACAACCTGTACATCGACGAGACCCCGTCGGCCGCCCACGGACCGACCGGTGCGCATGCCGGAAGCTCCTTCCAGTACGGCTGGTGGAGTTATGTCGACAAGGACATCCGGTCGGTGCTCGGGCAGACCGTGTCGGGACCGCTCGCCGAGCAGTACTGCGGCAGCGGCAGCCTCAGCGCCTGCCGGGACATCCTGATCAGCACCCTGAAGACGGCGGCCGGCACCAGCGCGTCCACCGTCTACCCCGGGGACTCACTGTGCTCGGCGGGCGACCAGTGGTGCGCCGACTCGATCGTCCAGCGCACCCTGGGCGGCATCAAGCACTACAACATCAGCTGGCAGAACCGGCCGACCTTCCAGCAGGTCGTGGAGTTCACCTCACACAGGTGAGCCGCACACCGGTGGGCTGATGCCCCACGGCGGCGGGGTCACGCGATGTGCCCCGCCGCCAGCACCACCCGGGCCAGTTCGGGGTGCACGATGTCGCTGTGCGCCCCGGACGGCGGCCCGCCCTTCCTGACGACCGCCGCCGCGTCGACGTTCACACAGCCCGGCGCGGCGAGCGGGCCGCGCAGCGCCGCCGCGAGGTCCAGCGCACGGGTGCCCGGCACCTCCTGGACGCCGTCGTGGCCCATCGCGCCCCACTTGTCGCCCAGCATCCGCCCCACGTCCTCGCCCAGCGCCGACTCGGCGTCGTCCGCCATCCGCGAGGCCAGCGGATACATCGTGCCGAGCGCCTCGTCGAAGTGGGAGTAACAGCACACCAGCGGGCCGTCGATCCGGTTCTGCTGCCCCTGGAGCACCCCGCCGGCGCGCGGATCGTGGGGCAGCCGGGCGGCGAACGCGTAGTGCGAGAAGGCCCCTTGCAGCAGGGTCACGGACTTCACCGTGCGCACCCCGTCCGGCAGCCCGCGCAGCGCGAACGACACCAGCCGGCCGCCGAAGCTGTGCCCGACCAGATGCACCCGCACGTCGGGGGCCGCCGCGGCCAGCTGCCCGATCACCCGCCCGAGCCCACGCTCCCCGACGGTCCCCGCGCGCCGCTTCATCGCGTAGTACGTCGCCTGCCTGAGCAGCTCCTTCGCGCCGTCCCAGGGGTTCGGCAGCGCGAACCCGGCCGCGGCGCCGCCCCCGTGGAGGGCGGTCAGCGCCGCCGCGAACCCCTCGCACAGGGCCGTCGTGTCCCCGGTGAACAGCACCGGGTCGCTCTGCGGGACCCCCTCCGCGAGCGTGTCCGCCGCGAACAGCGGCTGCGGGCCGCCGGGGAGCACCTCGACCAGCAGCCGTACGAGCCGCCCGAACTCCGCCAGTTCGTTCGCCGGCCGCTGGTCCAGCATCCGCGCGATCTGGTCGACCACGGTGGCCCGCCCCGGGAACGTCTCAAGCAGCGCGTGCCGGGTGTCCTTGTCGAGGACGGGCGCCGGTGACTCCTCCGCCTCCGTGGCCACCACGGACTTCGGGAAGTCGGGGATCGGCTCGTCGCAGAACCGCATCGACGGCCAGATCACACCGGCGTACCCGATCCGCGCCTTCGGCGCGAGCTTCGGGATCGGCGCGAAGAACCGCCGGTACAGGGCGGTCGCCCCGGAACGGTCGTTGTTCCAGCCGTGCGCGAAGACGATCAGGTCATGGACGGCGTGGCCGCCGATCTCGCCCAGCAGCCGGTCGCGTTCGGCGCCGTCCGGGTCCCCGTCCGCATCGAAGGTCAGCTCCCAGTAGGGAGCCACACTCATCCCAGGATCCGCCATACCAGGCTCCTCGTCCCCCGAACCGGTGCGATGTGCGCGCATCGTCCCGCTGCGGGGCAAGGTTGGCCATACACCGCGCCTCACCTGTAGAGGAGAAATTCCTTTCGGACCCGGCGGAATGCGGCGAGTTCGTCCTGCCAGGCGCCGACGACCTCGTCCGGGCCCGCGCCGGCGTCGGTCATCGTGCGGACCCGCGTGGATCCCGTCAGCCTGTCGATCCAGTCGTCCGGCCGCCAGGCGAAGCCGCTCCACACCTTCTTCGCGGTGACCAGCAGGGCGATTCCGGTGCGTACCGGGTCGTAGGCGGCCCGGTCGTGCACATGGATCTGCACCCCGCCGACGGTCCTGCCCTGGAACTTGGAGAAGGTCGGCGCGAAGTACGCCTCCCGGAACCGCACGCCCGGCAGCGCGAGCTCGTTCGCGGCGGCCGCCCAGCGCGCGTCGATGCCCTCCGCGCCCAGCAGTTCGAAGGGGCGGGTGGTACCGCGTCCCTCGGACAGGTTCGTGCCCTCGAAGAGACAGGTCCCCGAGTAGACGAGGGCGGTGTCCGGGGTGGGCATGTTGGGACTCGGCGGCACCCACGGCAGGGCGTACGCGTCGAAGAAGCGGGAGCGCCGCCAGCCCGTCATCGGTACGACGTCCAGCGCGACCGGCGGGTCCAGGAACTCCGCGTTGAACAGCCGCGCGAGCTCGGCGACCGTCATGCCGTGCGCCTGTGCGATCGGCTGCCGGCCGACGAAACTGGCGAACTCCCTGTGCAGGACCGGGCCCTCGGCGGTGCGGCCGGCCACCGGGTTCGGCCGGTCGAGCACGACGAAGCGCTTGCCGGCCAGCCGGGCGGCCTCCATGCAGTCGTAGAGCGTCCAGATGTAGGTGTAGAAACGGGCGCCGACGTCCTGGATGTCGAAGACGATCGTGTCCACGCCGGAGGCGGCGAAGACGTCGGCGAGGGGCTGTCCGCTCTTGAGGTAGGTGTCGTAGACGGGAAGGCCGGTCGCCGGGTCTTCGGAGCGGCCCTCGGAGCCGCCGGCCTGGGCGGTGCCGCGGAACCCGTGCTCCGGGCCGAAGACGGCGGTGAGGTTCACGCGCGGGTCGGCGTGCATGACGTCGACGAGGTGGCGGGCGTCGGGGGTGATGCCGGTGGGGTTGGTGACGATGCCGGCCTTTTGGGCGGCGAGGAGGGTGTAGCCGTCGGCGGAGAGGTGGTCGAAACCGGTCTTGAGGGTGCCGTGGGCGTCGGCTGTGGTTGCCGTGGGTAGGGCTGTCACGGCCGCTGTCGCTGCCGTGGCCGCGGTGAGCAGACTTCGTCTGGACGGGCGCATGGGGTGGCCTCCGTCGTCGTCCGGGTGCGGGTCGTGGATGGCTGGTCGCGCAGTTCCCCGCGCCCCTGGGGGGTGCAGTGGTCGCGTGTCGGACAGTGGCCCTGCGCCCCTGGGGGAGTGCAGTCGCCGCGAGTCCGACGGGGGTCCTGCGCCCTTAGGGGGTGTGACGGTCGCCCTTTTCTCAAACATACCGACCGGTTAGTGTGTCGTTGCTGAGCCGAGTCTGGTCGCGTCGTGTCGAAGGAGACCGATGGTGGGAGCCGTGCAAGATGCCCGAGTCGTCGTCACCGGGGCGGGAGGGGGCATCGGGGCCGCCCTTGCCCGCCGGTTCGCCGCCGAAGGCGCCCGCGTCGTCGTGAACGACCTGGACGGGGAGAAGGCGGCGGCCGTCGCCGAGGAGATCGGCGGGATCGCCCTTCCGGGGGACGCGTCCGGCATCGTCGGCGCCGCCCGGGACGCGCTCGGCGGGAGCGTCGACGTCTACTGCGCCAACGCCGGGCTCGGTTCCGGCGGGTCCGAGGCGGCCGACGCGGCCGTGTGGGAATCGGCCTGGGACGTCAACGTCATGGCTCACGTACGGGCCGCCCAGGAGCTGGTCCCGGAGTGGCTGGAGCGGGGGAGCGGGCGGTTCGTGTCCACCGTGTCCGCCGCCGGACTGCTCACCATGATCGGCGCCGCGCCCTACAGCGTGACCAAGCACGCCGCCTACGCCTTCGCCGAGTGGCTGTCACTGACGTACCGGCATCGTGGCCTGAAAGTGCACGCCATCTGCCCGCAGGGCGTCCGTACCGACATGCTCGCCGCCACCGGCAGCGCGGGCGATATCGTGCTCCAGCCGACCGCCATCGAACCGGAGGCCGTCGCCGACGCGCTGTTCAAGGGGATGGCGGAGGACCGGTTCCTGATCCTGCCGCACCCCGAGGTCGCCGCGTTCTACCAGGCGCGGGCCACCGACCCGGACCGCTGGCTGACGAACATGAACCACATCCAGCAGAAGTGGGAGGCCACCCGGTGAGCGAGTCGGTGACCGAGTCCAGCTACGCCGCCCGGCCCTGGGTGGGGCTGCTCAACGAAGCCCAGCGCGGGCCGGTCGATCCGCCCGCCTCGCTGGTGCACGCGCTGCGGGCCGCCGTGGCCGAGGCGCCCGACCGCACCTGCCTGACCTACTTCGACGCCCGCCTCAGCTTCCGCGAGGTCGACGAGCTGAGCGACTCGGTCGCCGCGCATCTCGCCGAGCGGGGCCTGGAGCGCGGGGACCGGGTCGCCGTGATCCTGCAGAACTCGCCGCACTTCGTGCTCGCGCTGCTCGGCGCCTGGAAGGCGGGCGCGACCGTCGTGCCGGTCAACCCGATGTACAAGTCGGGGGAGGTCTCGCACGTCCTGCGGGACGCCGAGGCGGTCGCGCTGGTCTGCTCGCAGCGGGCCTGGGAGTCGTACCTGCGCGACACGGCCGCCGACTCGCCGGTGCGGATCGTGCTCACCGCGAGCGAGCTGGACTTCCAGACGCGTGACGACGCGCGCGTGCTGGCCTTCGAGCGGCTGCCGCAGGCCGCCGACGCCGAGGACCTGGTCGCCGTCGCACGGCGGGGCGGGAAGGCACCCGAGGGACGGGAGCCGGAGCCCTCCGACATCGCGCTGATCAGCTACACGTCGGGCACCAGCGGCACCCCCAAGGGCGCCACCAACCTGCACAGCAACATCATGTACAACGCGGAGCGGCAGCGGACCGGGCTCGCGCTGCCCGACGCGCCGGTCTACTACGCCCTCGCGCCCCTCTTCCACATCACCGGCATGGTCTGCCAGCTCTGCGCCTGCCTCACCAGCGCGGGCACGCTCGTGCTGACGTACCGCTTCGAGCCGGGCCTGGTCCTTGAGGCGTTCGCTGAGCACCGCCCGCAGTACACGGTCGGCCCGTCCACCGCCTTCATGGCCCTGGCCGCCCACCCGGACGTCACCCCGGAGCACTTCGCCTCCTTCGTCAACATCTCCTCGGGCGGCGCGCCGCTGCCGCCGGCCCTGGTCGAGAAGTTCCGCGCCGGGTTCGGGCCGTACATCCGCAACGGCTACGGGCTGACCGAGTGCACCGCGCCCTGCGCCTCGGTGCCGCCGGAGCGGGAAGCGCCCGTCGACCCCGTCTCCGGGACCCTCGCGGTCGGGGTGCCCGGCCCGGACACGGTCGTCCGCATCGTCGACGACCAGGGCCAGGAGGTGCCCTTCGGCGAGCAGGGCGAGATCGCCGTACGCGGGCCGCAGGTGGTGCCCGGGTACTGGCGGCGGCCCGAGGCCACCGCCGAGACCTTCCCGGACGGCGAACTGCGCACCGGCGACATCGGGTTCATGGACCCGCAGGGCTGGCTGTACGTCGTCGACCGCAAGAAGGACATGATCAACGCGTCCGGCTTCAAGGTCTGGCCGCGTGAGGTCGAGGACGTGCTGTACACCCACCCGGCGGTACGCGAGGCGGCCGTCGTCGGGGTGCCGGACGGGTACCGCGGGGAGACCGTCAAGGCTTACATCAGTCTTCGCCCGGGAACTGCAACCGACCCGGACGATCTCGCCCTCTATTGCAAGGAGAGACTGGCCGCGTACAAATACCCGCGCCAGGTGGAGATCCTGCCCGACCTGCCGAAGACGGCAAGTGGGAAGATCCTCCGACGGGAACTTCGTTCCCGACCGCAACAGGGTTAGCGGATCTACGAGAAAGGCAGGTGGCGGCAGTGCCCAGGACGACGGACGGAGACGGGGCTCCTGTTCCGCAGCGGCTTCTTGCCGCCGCCACCCGGCTCTTCGCGGAGCAGGGGTACGACCGGACATCCGTGCAGGAGATCGTGGAGGCGGCCGGCGTCACCAAGGGGGCGCTGTACCACTACTTCGGCTCCAAGGACGACCTCCTGCACGAGGTGTACGCGCGCATGCTGCGCGTACAGCAGGAGCGGCTCGACGCCTTCGCGAACGCGGACGAGCCGATCGAGAAGCGGCTGCGGGGCGCGGCCGCCGACGTGGTCGTGACGACGATCGAGAACCTCGACGACGCGATGATCTTCTTCAGGTCCATGCACCACCTGAGCCCGGAGAAGAACAAGCAGGTGCGTGCCGAGCGCCGGCGCTACCACGAACGCTTCCGCGCGCTCGTCGAGGAGGGCCAGCGCGAGGGCGTCTTCTCCACCGCGACCCCGGCCGACCTCGTCGTCGACTACCACTTCGGCTCGGTCCACCACCTGTCGACCTGGTACCGCCCCGACGGCCCCATGGCCCCGCAGGAGGTCGCCGACCACCTGGCCGACCTGCTGCTGCGAGCACTTCGACCCTGATGTGCCTAGGCTGGAACGGCTGAATTCCTCCACGAGTCGACTCGGGGGGAAGGAGACCGAGTGCGATGGCGAAAGTCCTCTTCATCGTCAGCGGGGCGACCTACTGGGTTCTCAAGGACGGCACCAGGTACGCGACCGGCTACTGGGCCGAAGAGTTCGCCCTGCCCTACAAGAAGATCACCGAAGCCGGTCATGACGTCGTGATCGCGACACCCGGCGGCGTGACCCCGAACGTCGACATGATGAGCCTGCGTCCGTCGATGGCGGGCGGCGAGGAGATGGCCCTCGAACTGGAGGCGATCATCCGTTCCGCCGAGGTGATGCGGCGGCCCCTCCAGCTCTCGGACGTCCGCCTGGAGGACTACGACGCGGTGTACCTGCCCGGCGGCCACGGCCCCATGGCGGACCTGGCGTTCGACGCCGACGTCGGCCGCCTGCTGACCGCGCAGCTCGCCTCGGGCAGACCGCTCGCGATCGTGTGCCATGCCCCCGCCGCGATCCTCGCCACCAGGATCCACGGCAGGTCCCCCTTCGAGGGATACCGCATCACCTGCTTCACCGACGAGGAGGAAGAAGGCGTCGGCCTGGCCCCCCGGGCACCGTGGCTGCTGGAGACGGAGCTGAAGGAGAAGGTCGGCATCGACTTCAGCCGCGGCCCGATCTGGGAGCCCTACATGGTCGAGGACCGCAATCTCATCACCGGCCAGAATCCTCATTCGTCCACGATCCTGGCGGACCGGCTGCTCCAGATCCTCAAGTAGGCGATGGCCGTCAGTACCGGGCGCCGGCCGGCGCCGGGATCGCGTCCAGGCCGGCGAGGCCGGCGAGGTCGGCCGGAGAGAGCCGGACGTCCGCGTTGTCCGTGAGGTACGTCGAGGTCTTCCCCCGCCCGCGCCCTGCGCCTGGAGGGGGACGAGCGCGAGCACCTGCGCCGGCCGGCCACCCGGGCCGCCCCGGCGAGCACTCGGCCCGCCTCGGTCACCGGTGGCGGCGCACGGACACGGGCCCCTAGTCTCGCCGGCATGGCAGATGTGTTTGCGGGCGTCCGGCTGCTCGGCCCGCCAGTGACCGACGGCGAGTACATCGAGTTGAGCGAGCACGAGACGGTGCACCTGCACGAGTACACACGGATCTACGCCGTGCCCGGCCTCTACGAGCATGTCGTCCAGGAACGGCTGCAGTGCAGATCGCCGCAGGTCGCGGCCGAGGGTCTGCTCCGCGCGGCCGCGAGCCTCGGGCTGGAGCCGGAGTCGATGACGGTGCTGGACGTGGGCTCCGGCACCGGACTGGTCGGCGAACTCGTGCGGCGCGCGGGCGTGGCCCGGGTCGTCGGGGTCGACGCGCTGCCGGCGGCGCGCGAGGCGTGTCTGCGCGACCGGCCGGGCGTCTACGCCGGCTACGTGGTCGGCGACTTCCAGCTCGGCGACGGACTCCGTGAGGCGCTGAGCCCGTACGCGTTCGGCGGACTGGTGTCGGCCGGCGCGTTCGGCGGCACGCACGCCACACCGCAGGCGCTGGTCAACGCGCTCGGGGTGCTGCCGTCGGGCTCGCCCGTGGCCTTCACCATTCACGAGCAGTGGATGGACGAAGCGGATCCGGACGGGTTCGGCGTCGCCGTCGAGCGGCTGGTGGCCGACGGACGTCTCGAACTGCTGGAACGGACCCGGTTCCAGCACCGGGTGACGACGACCGGCGAGCCGGTCTTCTACCAGCTCGTGGCGGGCCGGACGGGCTGAGGCGGACGGCGAGGGGCCGGTGCGGGCATGGGATGCCCGCACCGGATCCGGCCGCGCAACGCCTACAGGTACTTCTTCAGCTCCCGGCGCGCCAGCGAGCGCTGGTGCACCTCGTCCGGGCCGTCGGCGATCATCAGCGTCCGGGCCCCGGCGTACAGGTCGGCCAGCGGGAAGTCCTGGCTGACGCCGCCCGCGCCGTGCAGCTGGATCGCCCGGTCGATGATGTCGACGACCGCACGCGGCGTGGCGATCTTGATGGCCTGGATCTCGGCGTGGGCACCCCGGTTGCCGACGGTGTCCATCAGCCAGGCCGTCTTGAGGACCAGCAGCCGCAGCTGCTCGACCGTCACCCGGGCGTCGGCGATCCAGTTGTGCACCACGCCCTGCTGGGCCAGCGCCTTGCCGAAGGCCTGGCGGGAGACGGCCCTGCGGCACATCAGCTCGATCGCCCGCTCGGCCATGCCGATCAGCCGCATGCAGTGGTGGATCCGGCCGGGGCCGAGCCGGGCCTGGGCGATGGCGAAGCCGCCGCCCTCCTCGCCGACCAGGTTGGAGACGGGCACGCGCGCGTGGTCGAAGACCACCTCGGCGTGGCCGCCGTGCGAGTGGTCCTCGTAGCCGAAGACCTTCATCGCCCGCTTCACGGTGACGCCCGGGGTGTCCCGCGGGACCAGGACCATGGACTGCTGGCGCCGGATGTCGGTGCCGTCCGGGTCGGTCTTGCCCATCACGATGAAGATCCTGCAGTCCGGGTTCATCGCCCCGGAGATGTACCACTTGCGGCCGGTGATGACGTAGTCGTCGCCGTCGCGCTCGATGTACGTGGTGATGTTGGTGGCGTCGGAGGAGGCCACCTCCGGCTCGGTCATGGCGAACGCGGAGCGGATCTCACCGGCAAGGAGCGGCTCCAGCCACTGCTTCTGCTGCGCGTCGTCGCCGAACTGGGCCAGCACCTCCATGTTGCCGGTGTCCGGTGCCGCGCAGTTCAGCGCGGTGGGCGCCAGGTGCGGGGAGCGTCCGGTGATCTCGGCGAGCGGCGCGTACTGGAGGTTGGTGAGCCCCCCGCCGTACTCGGCGTCGGGGAGGAAGAGGTTCCACAGGCCCTGCCTGCGCGCCTCGGCCTTCAGCTCGTCGACCACGGCCGGGGTGTCCCACGGCGAGGCCAGCGCGGCCCGCTGCTCCTCGGCGACCGCCTCGGCCGGGTAGACGAACTCGTCCATGAAGGCGAGCAGTTGGGCGCGCAGTTCCTCGGTGCGTGCGTCGAACGCGAAGTCCATGGCCGGTCAGCCTTCCTGAAGAGTGGTCAGTCCGTGGTCGATGAAGACGGGGACGAGCTCGCCGATGCGGTCGAAGCCCTGCCCGAGCGTCTGGCCCAGCGTGTACCGGTAGTGGATGCCCTCCAGGATCACGGCGAGCTTGAACCAGGCGAACGCCGTGTACCAGGAGATGTGCGAGACGTCCCGCCCCGAGCGGGCGGCGTAGCGCTCGACCAGCTCCCGCGGGTCCGGGTGGCCGGGCGCCTCGGCGGTCGTCGACACCGGTGAGTCCGGCGCGCCCAGCGGCAGGCTGTACATCACCAGCAGGCCCAGGTCGGTCAGCGGGTCGCCGAGCGTCGACATCTCCCAGTCGAGGATCGCCTTGATCCGGTCGTCGTCGCCGATCAGGACGTTGTCCAGGCGGTAGTCGCCGTGGATCACCGTCGGCTCGGGGGACTGCGGCAGCCGGCGGCCCAGGGTCGTGTGCAGCTCGTCGATGCCGGCCAGCTCACGGTTGCGGGAGGCGTCCAGCTGCTTGCCCCAGCGGCGGAGCTGGCGGTCCAGGAAGCCCTCCGGGCGGCCGAAGTCGGCGAGGCCGACCTCCGCGGGGTCCACGGCGTGCAGCTCGACCAGCGTGTCCACCAGGGACAGCACGGCGTTGCGGGTGCGCTCGGGGCCCAGCGGGGCGAGCTGCTCGGAAGTGCGGTACGGGGTGCCCGCCACGAACTCCATCACGTAGAACGGCGCGCCGAGGACCTCGTCGTCCTCGCACAGCAGCACCGGGCGCGGCACCGGCACCTCGGTCGGGTACAGCGCGCTGATCACCCGGTGCTCGCGCTTCATGTCGTGCGCGGTGGCCAGGACGTGGCCCAGCGGCGGCCGTCGCACGACCCACTTCGAGGTGGAGTCGGAGATCGCGTAGGTGAGGTTCGACCGTCCGCCCTCGATCAGCCTTCCGGTCAGCGGACCGGTGACCAGGCCGGGGCGCTCGCGGTCGAGCAGGCCGCGCAGCCGGTCGAGATCGAGTCCGGGCGGGTGGTCGGGGCTCATGCATCGCTCCTACGAACGAATGAACAGGACCCGACTTATGATGCCGACCAGTCGGTATGTCGTCCAGCGCGTGAGCCAAACGTGACCGGGACCACCCTACGACCCGTACGGCGGGTGACGGCTCCCCGTGCGCGCGGAGCGGGGAGCCGTCGCCGGCGAGGATCGGCTCAGTGGTCGTCCCAGTGGCCGTTGTGCTCGGCGTGCCGGTGGCCGTCGTGCAGGTAGTCGACGTGGTCGCCGTGCAGGACGCCGGTGTGCCCGCAGTCGTCGCCGTGCCGGTGCTCGTGGGCCTCGTGGGTGACATGGCCGTCGGGTTCGCACTCGTCCCAGTGGCCGCCGTGCTCGCGGTGCAGGTGCCCGTTGTGCGCGTAGTCGACGTGGTCTCCGTGCGGCACCTGGTCGTGCCCGCAGTCCGGTCCGTGGCTGTGACCGTGCGAGACGTGTTCCTGGTGAAGGGTGGTCATGGTGCTCGCCTTCGGGGGTGCAGGGTTCGGGAGTGTGGCGTGACGCCGACGGACAGGCTGCCACGCAAAGGGTGCATATGCGGGCATCCCGGTTGCGTGGCGTCCGAGTACCCCAGAGGGTCATTTGCATGAAAGGCATCAGCTACAGCCGGTACGGCGGCCCCGAGGTGCTGGAGTACGGCGAGGTCAAGGACCCCAAGGTCGGCCCCGACTCGGTGCTGGTGAAGGTCCGGGCGGCGGCCGTGAACCCGGTCGACTGGAAGTGCCGCGAGGGCCATCTGCACGGCATCATGGACGCCGTCTTCCCGGTGATCCCCGGCTGGGACGTGTCCGGAGTCGTCGTCCAGCCGGGCCCCGCCGTCACCGAGTTCGCGGTCGGCGACGAGGTGATCGGCTACGTCCGCGAGGACTTCCTCTCCCGGGGCACCTTCGCCGAGTACGTCGCCGCCCCGGTGCGCACCCTCGCCCGCAAGCCGCGCAACCTCGCCTTCGAACAGGCCGCGGGGCTGCCGCTGGCAGGTCTCACCGCCTACCAGGTGCTGGTGCACGCCCTGGAGGTCAAGCGCGGCGAGACGGTCCTCGTGCACGCCGCAGCCGGCGGGGTCGGCTCCCTCGCCGTCCAGATCGCGGCCCACCTCGGTGCCCGGGTGATCGGCACGGCGAGCGAGCGCAACCACGACTTCGTCCGGGGGCTCGGCGGCGAACCGGTGACCTACGGCGCGGGCCTGGCCGAACGAGTCCGGGGGCTGGCCCCGGAAGGCGTGGCAGCCGTCTTCGACACCGTGGGCGGGGAGGCCCTGACCGCCTCGGCGGACCTGCTCGCCTCCGAGGGCCGGATGGCCTCGATCGCCGATCCCGACGTCGTCGACTTCGGCGGCCGCTACTGCTGGGCACGGCCCGACGCCGGGGACCTGGCCCGGCTCGCGGCGCTCGCGGAACAGGGGGCGGTCACCGTCCATGTCGCCGAGACGTTCCCGCTGAAGCGGGCGGCCGACGCGCAGCGCCGCAGCCAGGAGGGGGGTATCCGGGGCAAGCTGGTGGTCAGCGTGGACTGGCCGGAGGAGGGCTGAGCGAGGGGGCTGGGGCCTATACGACCAGGGCGGCGGCGCACAGGGCGAGGGCGACCGTGCACAGCACCGCCCCGGTCGCCTGCCGGGGGGCCAGCGCCGTGGGGCGGTCGGTGGCCGCGAGGGCGCGGATACGGCGGTTGGCGATCAGGAGGAAGCCCAGCCACAGGGCGCAGCAGGCGGCGCAGGCGAACACGCCGGCGGCCGAGGTGCTGCCGTGCAGTGCGGTCTTCGCCGCGAGTACGCCGACGACGGTCGCCGAGAGGGTCGTACGGCGCCAGGCCAGCCGGGTCCGTTCCGGCTGGAGCCCCGGGTCGCGGGGCGGCTCCGTCATCCCTCCCACCCGACGAGCACGACGACGACCATCGCGACGGCGACCACGGCGACGACCACGCTCAGCAGTGCCGGGAACCGGGAGACCGGCAGATCCTCGCCGCGCCGCATCGCCCGCTCGCAGCGCATCCAGTGGTTCACGGCGCGCAGCGAGCAGAGCACGCCGGCGGCGAGGAGCGCGAGTGCGAGGCCGACGCGCCAGCCCCAGCGGAGGTCGGGCAGGAACTGGTCCACGGCGAAGCCGCCGCCGATGAGGGCGAGGGCGGTGCGCAGCCAGGCCAGGAAGGTCCGCTCGTTGGCGAGGGAGAAACGGTAGTCGGGGGTCTTGCCTTCCTGCCGCACGACCTCGGGGGAGAACCACAGGCGGACATTCCGTACGAGTTCGATCACGTGTAGGGAGCCTACCGGGGGCTGGGAGGCCGTTGTCGTTCGGCTGCGGGCGGGTGGGGGCCGGTCGCGGAGTTCCCCGCGCCCCTGACGGGGCGCTTCCCAGCCGTGCCCCGCATAGCCGCAGGCGCTGGTCGCGCCCACGCGGCGGAGCCGCAAATCAAATTCAGCCCCGCGCCCCTGAAGGGGCGCTGCCGTGCCGTGTCCTACATAGCTGCGGGCAGGCGTGCCGCAGGGCGGCACGGGTGGGCGCTGGGGGTCCCCCCGGCCGAAGGCTGGGGGAGGCACCCGGCAAGCGCCGGTGAGCGTCCCCACCCCCACCTCAGCCCCGATGCACCCGCAGCCGCTCCCACGCCGCCACCCCGTCCGGCACCCACTCCCACTCCCCGAGCCGGGACACCAGTTCCTCCTCGCTCAGGAAGGCGTGCCACGCGACCTCCTCCACCTGCGGCCGCACCGGCAGCTCGCAGCGCACCTCGTACACCGCCGACCACCAGCTCTGCCCGGCGCCGTCGTCGTACAGGAACTTGAAGAGGAACGCCGGCCGGGGGAGACCGCTCACGCCCAGTTCCTCCTCGGCCTCCCGCAGTGCCGCGTCGTCGTAGGACTCGCCCGCCCCCACCACGCCCCCGACGAACATGTCGTACAGGGAGGGGAAGACCAGCTTGGTCGCCGTGCGGCGGTGGACGAAGACGCGGCCGGTCGCGTCGCGGGCCTGGACGAAGACGCAGCGGTGGCGCAGGCCTCGGGCGTACGCCTCGCCGCGTGGGGACGTGCCGGTCACCTGGTCGTGCTCGTCGACGATGTCGAGGATCTCGTCAGCAGCGCTCATACCGCCATCCAAGCAGGCGGACGGCCGTCGGCGTCAGCGCGGCTGGAGGTCCAGCGAAGGCTCCTTCGGCGCCGCACCGCGCGGCATCGCGGGATGCAGCCCCAGCAGCACGATGCCCGCCACGATCGCCGCGAGCCCCGCCGCCTCCCAGGCCAGCGCCCCGGTGTCGGTGCGCAGCCGGTCCCCGAGGAAGCCGACCCCGCAGAGGATCCCGGCGAGCGGCTGGGCCGCGGTGAGCGCGGGCAGCGAGTTGCGCAGCTCCGCCGTCTCGAACGCGCTCTGGACGAGGATCAGCCCGGTGACCCCGAGGACCAGCACGCCGTACGGCTGCCAGCCGGTCAGCACCTCCATGATGCCGCCCTCGGAGAAGCGGGTGCCGGTGACCCGGGTCAGCGCGTCCTGGACGCCGTAGAGCAGGCCGACGGCCAGGGCGAGGAGGGTCGGTCCCGCGCTGAGGCGGGAGCGTTTGGCGTAGGTGGTGAGCAGCAGGGCTATGCCGACCATCACGCCGATGATCAGCCAGTGCCGCAGCGGGTTGGCGATGGCGTCACCGCCGCGTGGCTGGCCCGCCAGGATGAACGCGGTGACGCCGCCCGCGAGCAGGATGAGGCCCGCCCAGCCCTGGTGGCTGAGGGGATGCCTGGTCTGGTGCCGGGAGAGCGCGAGGGCGAACAGCAGGTTCGTCGCGAGCAGCGGCTCGACGAGGGAGATCTCGCCCTTGCCGAGGGCGATCGCGCCGAGGATCATGCCGGCCACCATGAGGCCGATGCCGCCGAGCCAGCGCGGCACCCTCATCAGGTCGAGCAGCAGCCGGGGCGAGAGGAAGTCGCTGAGCGGTGCCTTCTGGGCGACGTTCTGCTGGAGCACGAACCCGAAGCCCAGGCAACAGGCCGCGCTCACGGCGAGAACCAGAACCAGAACGGACACGCTGCGTACCTCGATCTGCGGCCGGGTTACGGAGTGCGTAGTGGCCGACTGTAGCGCTCCCGGGTGGGGATTGCTCCGGGGGTTCCCGGAACCGGGCGGTTGACTCGGTCACGCTGCCCGGGTCGATCACGCTGAGCGGGATCGGGGCGGCGGCGGGACCCTACGGCCATGGTCCGACGCCCGGGCGGCCGGCGCCATGGCGTACGCCACAGCCGGAACCCGAAGCCCCACGGCCACGGTACGCCAACCGGGCCCCGGCGCGCGTCAAGTTCCGCTTTGCGCAAGGTAGTTGAACGGAGTACCAGCCCCGTTCGGCTTGACGCAAAGTCTTGGCTGGGGGTTTGCTGTGCGTGATCGGCCGATGGCAGCCCGACAACCAGGAAGTTCCGCGGTGCCCCCAACCCCGCCCCTCTTAGGCCCGAACCCGGCCGTCTCGGACCCAGGCCCGGCCGTCGCCCGGGGTCCCCGCGCGGCAGCGCACACCAGGTGCGAACACTGTCCCGACGACGCCCTCGACGACGCCGAACTCATCTCCGCCCGGGCCGCGTTGGCCCAGGGCCGCTGGCAGTCCGCCCGCTCCCTGCTGCTCCATACGGGTGATGACTGGGACCGTCGCGGCCACCGGGCCACCGTCCTCGCCCGCGAGCCCTACGCCATCGCCTGGGCCCGCGAGTGGCTGCTCGCCGAGCCCGGCTCCGCCGGCGCCGCCACCCTGTACGCCCTGACCCTGGTCCGGCGCGCCCTGCGCGGCAAGGAGGACCCGGAGCGGGCCCGCGAGGCCTGCGCCGGCGCCGCCGCGCTCGCCCCCGCCGACCCCACCCCGTGGCTCGGCCTGCTCCTGCTGGCCCGCTACCTGGGTACCGACGAGGAGACGCGCCGGACCTTCGCCGAGGTGCGCCGCCGCCATCCCGAGCACCACCACGCCCACCACCTGATGGCGGCCCGGATCGCGGAGACCGAGACCGGGGGGACGTACGAACTGTGCGCCTTCGCGGAACGCGCCGCGGCCGAGGCCCCGGCCGACTCCCCGCTCGCCGTCCTGCCGGTCGTCGCCTACGCCGAACGCCACCGGGTGCTGGCCGCCACCGGCCGGGCCCCCGCCGACCCGGCCGCCGCCGGGCACTGGACCGAGCCGTCCGCGCTGCGTGCCCTGGGCGCCGCCTTCGACTGGTGGCTGGAGTGGGGGATCGAGGAGCACCCCCGCCGCCACATCGACCTCAACCACCTGGCCCACGCCACCTCCGGCGCCGGCCGGTACGCCGAGGCCGCCGCCCTGTTCCAGCGGATCGGCCGCCATGCCACCCCGGCCCCCTGGTCGTACCCGGACCGCGACCCGTGCGAGGCGTTCCGGGCGGCCCGGGAGCGGGCGCTGGGAGGTTGAGGGGAGGTTGATGAGAAGAGGTTGTGGATTCCTTACGGCCGCCGGATTTCGTGGCCGAGCCCGCTCCGATGGTGTTCGAATGAGTACGTGAACTCTGAACAATCCGAGGAGCCACGGCGCACCGAGGGGGGCAGCCCGGTCGGCCGCCGGGTGTTCCTCGGCACCATCGGCCTGGGCGCGCTCGGCCTGGTGACCGCGCCGGTGCTGCAACGCGTCACCGAGTCGGTCCTCGGCACCTTCTCCGGCAAGGACCCCACGGGCCTGACCGGACTGCTCCCGAACGGCGGCGGCTTCCGCTACTACTCGGTGACCGGGTCGGTGCCGGACAAGACCGCCGCCGACTACCAGCTGAAGATCGACGGGCTGGTCGACAAGCCGCGCACCTACACCCTGGCCGACCTGCGGGCCCTGCCGCAGACCAAGCTGGTCAAGGACGTCCAGTGCGTGACCGGCTGGCGGGTCCCCGACACGCCCTTCGAAGGCGTCCGGCTCTCCCATCTCCTGGACCTGGCGGGCGTCCGGGACACCGCCAAGGCGATCCACTTCACCTGCTTCGACGGCGCGTACACCGAGAGCCTCACCCTCGACCAGGCGCGCCGCCCGGACATCCTGGTCGCGCTGCGCATGCAGAACAAGGCCATCACCCACGACCACGGCGGCCCGGTCCGCCTCTATGTCGCCCCCATGTACTTCTACAAATCGGCCAAGTGGCTCTCCGGCATCACAGTCAGCGACAAGGTCGAACCGGGTTACTGGGAGAAGCTGGGCTACGACGTCGACGCCTGGGTCGGCCGCTCGAACGGACGTGACGATGAGCCTACGAGCTGAGGCCCCGGCCGCCACGGACCGGCTGCACCGCTTCACCCCTGCCGCGCGCTGGGTCCACCGCACCACGGCGCTGCTGATGGGTCTCTGCGTGGCGACGGCCGCCTGCCTCTACATCCCGCAGCTGGCGGTCCTCGTCGGCCGCCGTGAACTGGTCGTCCGCATCCACGAGTGCGCGGGCCTCGCCCTCCCCGTCCCGGTCCTCCTCGGTCTGGCCTCCCGCGCCTTCCGCAGGGACCTCGGCTTCCTGAACCGTTTCGGTCCGCACGACAAGATCTGGCTGCACGCCGCCCTGAGCCGCGACAAACGCCGCTCCTCCCGCCCGGCGGGCAAGTTCAACGCCGGCCAGAAGATCTACGCGAACTGGATCGCCGGCGCGACCCTCGTCATGCTCGGCACCGGCCTCCTCATGTGGTTCACCCACCTCACCCCGCTGATGTGGCGCACCTCGGCCACCTTCGTCCACGACTGGCTGGCCCTCACGATCGGCATCGTCCTGGCGGGCCACGTCGGCATGGCCCTCGGCGACCCGGAGGCAAGGCGCGGCCTGCGCACGGGCACGGTGAGCAGAGAGTGGGCCAAGCGCGAACACCCACTGTGGCGACCGTAGCGTCCTTGCGGGCCCGCCGAACGCACTCCGACGGCGCGTCCGGCACCCGCCGGACACCAGCGTCGTGGCTGACCGCCGTTGCGGCGGAGAGAACAGTGCGGGCCGCCGACTCAGCCCCACAATGGCCGTCGGAAGCACTCTGGCGGCGCGTCGGGCAGCGGTGAGAGCCGCCGTTCCCCTCATTCCGCCGCAACGGTGATCAGCCGAGACGGCGGAGTCCGGCGGTGCTGGGCGACGTACCGCCGGACTCCGGTCCCGTACCGTCCCTAGATCACCAAGGACAGCAGCAGGACCAGGCCGCCCGCGACCACCGAGATGATCGTCTCCATGACGGACCAGGTCTTGAGGGTCTGGCCGACGCTCAGGCCGAAGTACTCCTTCACGAGCCAGAATCCCGCGTCGTTGACATGGCTGAAGAACAGCGAGCCGGCGCCGATGGCCAGGACCAGGAGGGCCGTGTGGGCTGTCGACATGTCGGCCGCGAGAGGAGCCACCAGGCCCGCCGCGGAGACCGTGGCGACCGTCGCGGAGCCGGTCGCGAGACGGATCGCGACCGCGATCAGCCAGGCCAGCAGCAGGGCCGGGATCGACCAGTCCTTGGAGACGTCCAGGATCATCTGGCCGACACCGCAGTCGATCAGCGTCTGCTTGAAGCCGCCGCCCGCGCCGACGATGAGGAGGATGCCCGCGATGGGCATGAGGCCCTTCTCGACGGTCTGCGAGATCCGCTCCCGCGAGAACCCGGCCGGGCGGCCCAGCGTGAACATGCCGACGATCACGGCTGCGAGCAGGGCGATCAGTGGGGAGCCGATGACGTCGAAGACCCGCTGGACGGTGTGAGCCGGGTCGTCGACGACTATGTCGACCAGCGCCTTGGCCAGCATCAGGACGACCGGCAGCAGGATGGTGGCGAGGGTGGCGCCGAAGCCGGGGCGGTTCTCCAGTTCCTCGGACGGGCGCTGCGGGAGCATCCGGTCGGGGGCCCGGACGTCCACCCAGCGGGCCGCGACCTTCGAGAACAGCGGACCGGCGATGATCACGGTCGGGATCGCGACCAGGACGCCGAGGGCCAGGGTCACGCCCAGGTTCGCGTGGACCGCGTCGATCGCGACCAGCGGGCCCGGGTGCGGGGGCACCAGACCGTGCATCACCGACAGACCGGCGAGGGCCGGGATGCCGATGCGCATCAGGGAGTAGTTGCCGCGCTTGGCGACCATCAGCACCACCGGGATCAGCAGCACGATGCCGACCTCGAAGAACAGCGGCAGCCCGACCACGGAGGCGATCAGCACCATCGCCCACGGCATGGCACGCCCGCCGGCCTTGGCGAGGATCGTGTCGACGATCTGGTCGGCGCCGCCGGAGTCGGCCAGCAGCTTGCCCAGGATCGCCCCGAGCGCGATCAGGACACCCACACCGGCGACGGTGGCGCCGAGCCCGGTGGTGAAGCTGGTGATGACCTTGTCGAGCGGCGCCCCGGCGAACGCGCCGAGCGCGAGCGAGCCGATGGTCAGCGCCAGGAAGGCGTGGAGCTTGAACTTGGTGATGAGCAGGACGATGACGGCGAAGCCCAACAGGACGGCGATGCCCAGCCGGGCATGTCCGGCCGAGGTGATGGGCGCGACGGTGTCCGCTGCCAGCATCTCGACGCTGAGTCTGGTCACGGGGGTTCCTTGCAGTGATGGGGACAGGTAAGGGAGAGGGGGGTGGCTTACCGCGGGGTGAGGCCGGGCAGTGTGTCCAGCGCCCGTACGGCCCGTGCGGTGATCTCCTCGGGGGTGCCCGAGACGTCCACGGCGACGCCCGGCTCGTCCGCCGCCAGCGGCTGGAGCGTGGCGAACTGGGAGTCCAGCAGCGCGGTCGGCATGAAGTGGCCCTGCCGGTGCGACATCCGGTCCTCGATGAGCCGCCGGTCGCCGGTGAGGTGCAGGAACACGATGCCGGGGGCCGCGGCCCGCAGCCGGTCGCGGTAGGACCGCTTCAGCGCGGAGCTGCTGACCACCCCGCCCAGCCCCTCCCGCCCGTGCGCCCAGGAGCCGATGGCGTCCAGCCACGGCCACCGGTCGGCGTCGTCGAGCGGGTGTCCGGCCGACATCTTGGCGATGTTGGCAGGCGGGTGGAAGTCGTCGCCCTCGGCGTACGGGACGCCGAGCCGGGCGGCGAGCAGGGGACCGATCGTGGTCTTGCCCGTGCCGGCGACGCCCATCACCACGACGACGTGAGGGGTGTGCATCAGTGCCTCGCTGTGTCTTCCTCGGAAGGTGTCGGCCTCACTGAAACCCATTAGGTACGACGAATTCAAGAGTGTGTGACATATAAGTCTGACTTTTTGGCTGGGTGATCCACTCGGTACGCTGAGTGCATGAGCACACCGGGCCGGGGCCTGCACGGCCGAGTACTGGACGCCCTCGGCCCCGCCATCACCGCGGGTGAGTACCCGCCGGGCAGCGTTCTGCGCACGGACGAGCTGGCCCAGCACTTCGAGGTGTCACGCTCCGTGATGCGCGAGGCGGTCCGGGTCCTCGAATCCATGCACCTGGTCGAGTCCCGCCGCCGGGTGGGCGTCACCGTCCGCCCCAAGGCCGAGTGGAACGTCTACGACCCTCAGGTCATCCGCTGGCGCCTGGCCGGCGCCGACCGCCCGCACCAGCTGCGCTCGCTCACCGTGCTGCGCTCGGCGATCGAGCCGGTGGCGGCCGGCCTGGCGGCGCGGCACGCCACGGCCGCCCAGTGCGCCGAGCTCACCGAGTGCGCGCTCGGCATGGTGGCCCATTCGCGCGGCCACGAGCTGGAGGAGTACCTGTTCCACGACGTGGCCTTCCACCGGGTGATCCTGGTGGCGTCGGGCAACGAGATGTTCGCCCGGCTCGGCGACGTCGTGGCCGAGGTCCTCACGGGCCGTACCCACCACGAGGTGATGTTCGAGGACCCCGACCCGGCCGCCGTCACCCTCCATGTCCAGGTCGCGGAGGCGGTGCGGGAGGGCGACGCGCCCCGCGCGGAACGACTGACCCGCGAGATCACCACGGGCGCCCTCCAGGAACTGGACGTCCTGGCGCCCTAGTCCAGGAACTCCCCGTCCAAATACACCCAGGCGCCCTCGACCCGCTCGAACCGGCTGCGCTCGTGCAGCGAGCCGCCCCTGAAGGACGCCCGGAAGGTCACCGTGCCGGTGGTGTGGAAGGCCGAGCCGTCGGCCGTCGCCAGGATCTCCAGGCCGGTCCAGCGCATCCCGGGGTCGAGGTCGACCCGGGCCGGGCGGGTCCGGGGATGCCAGGTGCGCAACAGGTACGGCTCGTCACGCTTCACGAAGGCGCTGTAGCGCGAGCGCATCAGCGTCTCGGCCGTGGGCGCGGCCGCCTCGCCCCGGTGGAACCGGCCACAGCACCGCTCGTACGTCTCCGCGAGACCGCACGGGCAGGCGGCGGCAGGCTGCTGCCGGGAGGAGCGCTTCGGTGTCACGGACCCGCACCCTACGCCGACTCGGCGTTGGTGGGCGGCTGGGCCGGGCGTGCCGGGAGGGCCAGGGTGGGCAGTTCGGGCAGCGCCGTCCGGTGCACCCACGCGTCGAACAGCCCGTCCAGCGGCTCGTCCGCGAACCGGTTGACGTGGGCCGTGAACGTCGCGGTGGTCACGGACCCGCCCCGGTGCAGCCCCGCCCACGCGCGCAGCATGTGGAAGAACCGCTCGTCGCCGAGCGCGCAGCGGATCGCGTGGATCGTGACACCGCCGCGCTCGTAGAGGCGGTCGTCGAACATCGCCTTCCTGCCCGGGGCCGCGATCCGGATGTCCTTGGGCAGCCCGGAGAGCAACCGGTGTGCGAGGGCGGCCAGTTGCTGGGCGCTACGGCCCCCGGACCGCTCCGACCACAGCCACTCCGCGTACTTGGCGAGCCCCTCGTTCAGCCAGATGTGCCGCCAGTCGGCGATGGACACGCTGTTGCCGAACCACTGGTGGGCGAGTTCGTGCGCCACCAGGCGTTCCGAACCCCGCGCCCCGTCCACGTGGTTGACGCCGAACAGCGACAACCCCTGCGCCTCGACGGGGACATCGAACTCCTCGTCGGCGACGACCACGGCGTACTCGTCGAACGGGTAGGGCCCGAACAGCCGTTGGAACAGGTCCATCATCGCGGGCTGCCGCGCGAAGTCCCTGGAGAACTCGGGGAGCAGATGCGCCGGTATGTGCCCGTGCATCGGCACCCCGCCGAAGCCCGGGTCGCCGAGCAGCACGGTCTGGAACTTGCCGATCGCGAGGCTCACCAAATAGCTCGACGTCGGTGCCGCCTGCTCGTACACCCAGGTCGTAGTGGACGCCTTCGTGGTACGGGTGAGCAGCCGCCCCCCGGCCACCACCGAGTACGCCGACGGGCAGGTGATCGAGAGCAGGTACGACGCCTTGTCGGCCGGCCTGTCGTTGCACGGGAACCAGGAGGGCGCACCCGTCGGCTGGCTGGCCACCAGGGCGCCGTCCGTCAGCTCCTCCCAGCCGATCCCGCCCCAGGGGCTGTTCACCGGCTTCGGGTTGCCCGACCAGTGGATCTCCACGGTGAAGGCGGCCCCGGCGCGCAACGGCTTCGCGGGCTTGATCCGCAGCCTGCCGCCGCGGTGCGTCCAGTGCGGCTGGCGGCCGTCCACCCGGATCCGGCCGATCTTGAAGTCGGCCAGGTTCAGCTGGAACTCGGGCAGCGCGGCCCGGCCCGCGATCGCGTTGATCCGGGCCATGCCGGCCAGGCGGTTGGGGCCTGGCCGGTAGTCCAGCGTGAGCTCATAGCGATGCACCCGGTACCGGGGATCGCCGTTGTCCGGGAAGTACGGGTCCGGACCCGCTGACTGCTGCACTGCCACTTCCGCGTTCGCTCCCTGCGCTGTGCTCGAACCGTCTCTCGGTGCACCGATGCCCGCGGCCACCGAGCGGCCCGCGCTCAGGGACGCCATGCCTCGATCGGATTGCCGAGCCAGCGGGTGTCGTCGGGAACCGACTCCGCCGCCATGACGAGCGACGCGGGACCCAGGGTCGTACGGGCCCCGATCGTGCTGCCGGGCAGCACGATCCCGCCAGGACCCAGTGTGGCGCCCTCACGGAGAACCACAGTATCCGTCCGCAAGATCCGGTCGTGGAAGAGGTGAGTTTGCAGCACACAGCCGCGGTTCACGGTGGCCGCGTCCTCCAGGGTCACCAGATCGGTCTCCGGAAGCCAGTAGCTCTCCACCCAGACGCCCTTGCCGATGCGCGCGCCGAGGCCGCGCAGCCAGGCCGTCAGCACCGGGGTACCCGGCACCGAGCCGGCCAGCCACGGCACCGCCAGCACCTCGACGAAGGTGTCCGCCAGCTCGTTGCGCCACACGAACGAACTCCACAGCGGGTGCTCACCGCTGCGGTGCCGCCCGACCAGCGTCCACTTGGCCAGCACGGACACCAGGCCGGCGACCGCACCGGCACCGAGCAGCACCAGGCCGGACAGCAGCGGCGCCCAGACCCCCAGCGCGCACAGCGCGGCCACCGTCAGCCCGGCCAGCGCCACCGAGCACAGCACCGGCACGATCCGGCACGTCTCCACCAGGGCTCGCGCCCACAGCATCCGCGCCGGCGGCTCGTAGGTCCGGCTCTGGTCGCCGTCGGCCGCGCTGCGCGGCAGCTTCACCGGCGGCAGCCCCAGGTACGACGTGCCCTTCTTGGCCTTCTTCGGCGTCGCCGACAGCACCCCGACCAGACCGCCGTCCGGCACACTGCGGCCCGGCGCGGTCATCCCGGAGTTCCCGAGGAACGCCCGCCGCCCGATCTCCGCGCGCCCGATCCGCACATAGCCGCCGCCGAGCTCGTACGGCGCGGTCAGTGTGTCGTCGGCCAGGAACGCGCCCTCGCCGACCGTCGTCAGGCTCGGCAGCGCGAGCACGGTCGACACCTCGGCGCCCTTGCCGATCCGCATCCCGAGCAGCCGCAGCCACACCGGCGTGACCAGACCCGCGTACAGCGGGAACAGGGTCTCGCGGGAGCGGTCCATCAGCTGCGAGACCGTCCACGCCTGCCAGCCGATCCGGCTGTGCGTCGGATGCGTGCCGACCCGCAGGCGCAGGCTGAGCAGCCGTACGGAGACGAGAATCAGCAGGGCGTACGCGAGGCCGAACGCCAGCGTGGCCGGGACCAGCGCGACCGCCGCGCCCCGCAGGGCCTCGGCCAGGCCGTCCCCGGGGGTCACGAAACGCCCGGCGACCAGCAGCGCGGCTGCACCCGCCAGCACCGGAAGCGCACTGAGCCCGAGGCCCGTCAGGCCGTACATCACCCGCCAGTACGTGCCCCGCTGCGGCCGCTGCTTGGGCCAGTTCCGCTTGGCCTTGCCCAGCTTGACCGCGGGGGCGCCGGCCCAGCGCTGGCCGGTCGGGACCTGCCCGGTGACCGCGGAGCCGGGGGCCACCTCGGCGCGCTTGCCGACGCGGGCGCCCGGGAAGAGCATGCTGCGCGTCCCGACGACCGCGTGGGCGCCGATCCGGACCGGGCCGATCACCAGCCGGTCGCCGTCCAGCCAGGAGCCGGACAGGTCCACCTCGGACTCCACGGCGGCGCCCCGCCCGATCCTGAGCAGCCCGGTCACGGGCGGCAGCGAGTGCAGGTCCACCTCGGGACCGATCTTGGCGCCGAGCGCCCGCGCGTACCGCTCCAGCCAGGAGCCGGTCAGCGTGGTCGCCCCGGTGAACTCGGCCAGCCGCTCCGCCGCCCACAGCCGCAGGTGGACGGAGCCGCCGCGCGCGTATCTGCCGGGCTTCACGCCCCGCAGCAGCAGCCGGGCGCCACCGGCCGCGACCGCGATCCGGCCGGGCGGGGTGAACAGGACCAGGGCCCCGAGGCCGACCAGCCACCAGGGTGCGGTGGGCAGCCAGCCGTAACCGCTCAGCACATTGCCGAGGGCGGCCAGGACCACCGTCCAGCGCAGTCCGAGGAGCGTGAACAGGGGCAGCAGGAGCAGCAGCTGTACCGACTGGGCGCTGCGCGGGACGGGTGCGATCGTCCGTTCGGCGCCGTCGTCCTGCGCGGACTCCTCCAGGTGGCGGGCCAGCTTGCGCAGCACCGGCTGCTGGTAGATGTCGAGGACGGCCGCGCTCGGGTAGCGGGTGCGCAGCCGGGTGGTGAGCTGGGCGGCGGACAGGCTGCCGCCGCCGATCGCGAAGAAGTCGTCGGAGGCGCTGCCCACCGGGATGCCGAGGACCTCGGTCCACTGCTCGGCGAGCCAGGCCTCGGTGCCGTAGAGCTGTTCGGCCGGGCCGCCGGTCTCCAGGCCCTCCAGGGGCCAGGGCAGGGCATTGCGGTCGACCTTGCCGGAGGTGCGGGTGGGCAGCTCGGCGACCGGCGCCAGCAGCGGGACGAGGGCCGCGGGCAGCTCGGTGCGCAGCTTCTCGACGGCGGCCGCGTGGTCCCAGCCGTCCTGGGTGACGACATAGCCGACGAGGAGCTGGTTTCCGCTGCGGGCCGTCCGTACGGCCGCCGCGGCGCCCGCGACGCCGGGGAGCGCCTGGAGGGCCGCGTCGACCTCGCCCAGCTCGATACGGCGCCCGCCGAGCTTGATCTGCTCGTCGGCGCGGCCGAGGAAGACCAGCCCCTCACGGTCGGCGCGCACCAGGTCACCGCTGCGGTACGCGCGCGCCCAGCCCAGCGACTCCAGGGGCGCGTACTTCTCCGCGTCCTTCTCGGCGTCCAGGTACCGGGCGAGGCCGACCCCGCCGATCACCAGCTGGCCGCTCTCGCCCATGGCCACGGGCACGCCCGCGTCGTCCACGACGGCCAGCTCCCAGCCGTTCAGCGGCAGCCCGATGCGGATCGGCTCCCCGCCGGTCATCAGGGCCGCACAGGCGACGACGGTGGCCTCGGTGGGGCCGTAGGTGTTCCAGACCTCGCGGCCCTCGGTCACCAGGCGCTGCGCCAGCTCGGGCGGGCAGGCCTCGCCGCCGAAGATGAGGAGCCGGACGTCGTTGAGGGTCTCGGGCTCCCAGAGGGCGGCCAGGGTGGGCACGGTCGAGACGACGGTGATCTCCTGGTCGACCAGCCAGGGGCCGAGGTCGGCGCCGCTGCGCACCTGGGAGCGGGGCACGGGCACCAGGCAGGCGCCGTAGCGCCAGGCCAGCCACATCTCCTCGCAGGAGGCGTCGAAGGCCACCGAGAGGCCCGCCATGACCCGGTCGCCGGGCCCGATCGGCTCCTCGGTCAGGAACAGCGCGGCCTCGGCGTCCACGAAGGCGGCGGCGCTGCGGTGGGTGACGGCGACGCCCTTGGGCTTGCCGGTGGACCCGGAGGTGAAGATGATCCAGGCGTCGTGCTCGGTGCCGGGGCGGCCGGAGGGCCTTTCGGACGCGCGGCGGACGTCGATGTGCAGCCCCTCGCCGAGGACGGCCGCCACCTCCGCCTCGCCGAACACCAGTGCGGCCCGCTCGTCCGGGTCCTCGGCGTCGACCGGGACGTAGGCGGCGCCGGCCGCGAGCACGCCGAGAACGGCGACGTACAGGTCGTTGGTTCCGGACGGCACCCGGACGCCCACCCGGTCCCCGAGCCCGATGCCGGCCTCGGCGAGCCGCCGCCGCAGCCGCGCCACCTCGATGGCGAGCCCGCGGTAGGTGAGCTGGACGGTGCCGTCGTCGAGCGCGGGCTCATCGGGATGGGCCCGTACAGTTGCTTCGAACACGTCCACGAGGGTGCGCGGCGAGGCCGCCGCCCCGGCCGAGAAACGTGCGGTGTCCCCGAACTCCTCGCGGATCTCTTCGTCGAGCAGGCCGAGAGCGCTGCTCTCGTCAATGGCTGCCATCCGGTCCTCGCGTCTCGTTCCCGGAACCCTCCGGGGCGCCGGCGGGCCCGCAGGTGTGCCTGGGGTTGTCCGGCTCCGACTAGGTAACAAGCCGGAAATATTAGTACGACGCTAGGCTCCCGTTCATCTGACGGCCACCTGGAAGCAGCCGTTCGGAGCAGTCCATTGAATCTTAAGCGACCTCTGACCAGGGATTCTCCGTGGACGGCGAGAGATGGGCCACACAGCGTGAGGCAGGCCAACTCCATGTGTCCGGCGGCCTGTACGGCAACGGCCGGCGCCGCGGCAGGGAGGGGAGAGGGGGTGCCGCGGAACCGGCCGTCGCCGTGGGGGGCGGAGGAAACGTCACGAAGCGCCGGACCTCACACGGCGCTGACCTCGGCCCAGATGGACTTGCCCCAGGGCAGGTTGCCCACGCCCCAGCGGCCCGAGCAGAGCGCGTCGAGGATGAGCAGACCGCGCCCGCGGTCCCGTTCGACCGAGATGGGCCGCAGCCGGGGATGACGGCCCAGCGGGTCGTGCACCTCGACCCGGGTCCGGGAGCCGTCCGTGTCGATGAGGAGACGGACCGGGTCGTCCGGGTCGGTCTCGTAGCGCAGGGAGTTGGTGACCAGCTCGCAGGTGACCAGGGCGACCGCGTCGATGTGGTCACGGGAGGCGTCCGGGGTGTGGTGCGCGATGAAGTCGCTCACGAACAGCCGTGCTGCCTTGGCCGATTGGGGCTCGCTGGCCAGTAACAGGACCGGCGGTGGGGCGACTTGCAGCGCGCGGGGTTCGGTGGTGGTGCTCCGCTGGCGTTCGATCATGTGCATCCCCTCACGGGCATGTCCCAACGCAGGCACGGTAGTTCGCCATGCGAGTGCGGTCACTGTCGTATTTCCCGGATTCATGGTGCCTTCACGGCGCAGTCGATCGCAATACGTCCCACGAGATGTGAAAAATTGCGCATCGACGCGAGAGACTTGCGGCACAAGTCGTCAGTCGGTGGCGAGGGCCCGGGCGGCACGGGCAGACTGTCGGGCAGTTCACCGGACAGAAGGGGGAAGCCGTGAGCACGCCCACGGTGCGCCGGCGACGGCTCGGTGCGAAGTTGCGCGAGCTGCGCGGCGAACTCACCCTCGACGAGGTCGCCGAGCACTCCGAAGGCGCGTTCGTCTCCTCCAAGCTGTCCCGGATGGAGACCGGCAAGACGGCCCCCAAGGCAGCGGACATCCAGGCGCTGCTCCATCTGTACGGCGACCTCGGCCGCGACGTCAGTGACGAGCTGCGCGCGGCCCTGATCACGCTCACCAAGGAGGGCGGCCGGCGCGGCTGGTGGCACTCGTACCGGGGTGTCCTCACCCCGGTGTACGAGGACCTGATCAGCCTGGAGGCGGAGGCCGAGACGGTCTCCACCTGGCAGCTGGGCATGGTCCCCGGACTGCTCCAGACCGCCGAGTACGCCCGCGAGATCATCCGGGCGACCGCCATGTCCGAGGCGGTCGAGGCACGGGTCGACGCGCTCGTCGAGGTACGGCTGGCACGCCAGGCCGTCCTCACCCGGGACAGCGACCCGCTGGCACTCTGGGCGATCATCTCCGAACAGGCCCTGCGCTCCACCACCGAGGATCCCGCCCTGATGTACGAGCAGTTGGGGCGCCTGCTTACGATGGGGCGGCGTCCGAACATCAACATCCAGGTGTTGCGCTCGGACGCTCCCCTGCACGCCGGGCTCACCGGCACCTTCAGCATCCTGGGCTTCGGTCCGCACACCGATCTGGACGTCGTCCACCAGGAAGGGCTGACCTCCGCCCTGTACATCGAGGAACGTGATCGGGTCTCCACGCACCGGGCCGCGTGGCAACGCCTCACGTCTGCCGCCGAGTCCGTCGAGGCGTCGGTGGAACTGATCACCCAGATAAGGAAGAACGAATAAGGAATGAAGCACGCTGACGACGCGTCGACTCTGCCGGTGACCTGGTGGAAGTCCTCGGCGTCCGCATCACAGTCCGACTGCGTGGAATGCGGGATCGTCGACGGGGCGACGGTCGCCGTCCGCGACAGCAAGTGGCCCGACGGGCCCGCGCTCCTGCTGGACCGCACCGCGCTCCGCGCGTTCACCTCCGCCGTGGCTCACGGTGACGGCCGAATAGCCGGCCTCGACTGAGAGCGTGGCGCCCACCGGAAGGTGGTCGCCGACGGCACCCTGTGTCCAGAAAAACCAAGAAACCCCTGCTCAGCAGGGGTTTCTTCGTGGTGTCCGAGGGGGGACTTGAACCCCCACGCCCGATAAAGGGCACTAGCACCTCAAGCTAGCGCGTCTGCCATTCCGCCACCCGGACAAGGTGTCTGTCGTGCGAAGTCTTCCGTGTGGGTTTCCCTCGCGGCGACGAAGGAAACACTACCAGGCTTTCGGGAGCGGTCGATCACACCCTGTTTCCGGGCCTGCGGGCATGAACGGCGTGTGACGGGCCGGGACCGGCCTTGGGCCCGGAGCGGGAAGGGAGAGAGGATGGCGGGGACCGGGCGGCAGTGACAGCGGAAGGAAGCAGCGTGAGCGAGACGGGCACGGCCAGGGGCGTCACCGGCGAGGACGAGGTCGTCGACCTCTGCCGCGAGCTGATCCGGTTCGACACCAGCAACTACGGCGACCACTCCGGTCCCGGCGAGCGCAAGGCGGCCGAGTGGGTCGCCGAGAAGCTCGCCGAGGTCGGCCTGGAGCCGAAGATCTTCGAGTCCCACCCGGGCCGCGCCTCGACGGTGGCCCGCATCGAGGGCACGGATCCGTCCAGGCCCGCCCTTCTCATCCACGGCCACCTCGACGTCGTCCCGGCCAACGCCGACGACTGGACCCACCACCCCTTCTCCGGCGAGGTCGCGGACGGGTGCGTGTGGGGCCGGGGCGCCGTCGACATGAAGGACATGGACGCCATGACCCTGGCGGTCGTACGGGACCGGCTGCGCAGCGGCCGGAAGCCGCCCCGGGACATCGTGCTCGCCTTCCTCGCCGACGAGGAGGCCGGCGGCACCTGGGGCGCCCGGCATCTGGTCGACAACCACCCGGACCTCTTCGAGGGGGTCACCGAGGCGATCAGCGAGGTGGGCGGCTTCTCCTTCACGGTGAGCGAGCAGCGGCGGCTCTACCTCATCCAGACGGCCGAGAAGGGCATGCACTGGATGAAGCTGAAGGTGGCCGGCACCGCCGGGCACGGCTCGATGATCCACCGCGACAACGCGATCACCGAGCTGTCCGAGGCCGTCGCCCGGCTCGGCCGGCACAGGTTCCCGGTGCGGGTCACCAAGACCACCCGGGCCTTCCTCGACGAACTGGGCGACGCGCTCGGCACCGAGCTGGACCCGGAGGACATGGAGTCGACGCTGGCCCGGCTCGGCGGCATCGCCAAGCTGATCGGCGCGACCCTGAGCAACACCGCCAACCCGACCCAGCTGAACGCCGGTTACAAGGTCAACGTCATCCCCGGCGAGGCCACCGCGCACGTGGACGGGCGCTTCCTGCCCGGGCACGAGGAGGAGTTCCTCGCCGACCTCGACCGGATCCTCGGCCCGAACGTGGTCCGCGCGGACGTGCACTCCGACAAGGCGCTGGAGACCAGCTTCGACGGCGCCCTGGTGGAGGCCATGCAGTCCTCGCTGCTCGCCGAGGACCCGACCGCCAAGGCCATCCCCTACATGCTCTCCGGCGGCACCGACGCCAAGTCCTTCGACGACCTCGGCATCCGGGGCTTCGGCTTCGCGCCCCTCAAGCTGCCGCCGGAGCTGGACTTCGCGGGCATGTTCCACGGCGTGGACGAGCGGGTGCCGGTGGACGGGCTCCAGTTCGGCGTGCGTGTGCTCGACCGCTTCATCGACGCGTCGTAAAGCACGCGTCGTGAAGCAATGGCTTCAGGTAATCGGGCGGCTGTGCGAAGTCGACTGAGAAGAGTGAATGCGACGATAAGCTCGTAGCTCCATTACTCCCTCCTCGTTACTCCAGATGCGATCCGCTACTTGGAATCGCATTGCCAACAAGGAGGAATAATGCTCAAGAAGGTCGTCGCTGCTGCGGCTGCCACTGGTGGTCTGGTTCTCGCGGGTGCGGGCCTGGCCGTCGCCGACTCGGGTGCCCAGGGCGCTGCCGTGGGTTCCCCGGGTGTCGTCTCCGGCAACGTGATCCAGGTTCCCGTGCACGTCCCGGTGAACGTCTGCGGCAACACGATCTCCGTGATCGGGCTGCTGAACCCCGCCTTCGGCAACACCTGCATCAACAAGTGACGCCGACTCCCTGAGGGGCGTCTTTCCGTCGGCCCCGGAGCGCGCGCCATGCGCTCCGGGGCCGACCGGTTTTTCCGCAGGTTTTCCCTGCGGTGAATGCAAGGTCAGGATCCAAGGCAGGGGGGAATTCAGAAATGCGACAGGGCACCCGCAAGGGCCTTATGACAGTGGCCGCGGCGACCGGCGTGATCGCTGCGGCGGGCGGTTACGCCCACGCCGACTCGGGGGCCGTCGGCTCCGCCGCCGACTCGCCCGGCGCGCTCTCCGGCAACACGGTGCAGGCGCCGGTGCACGTGCCGGTGAACGTCTGCGGCAACACCGTGAACGTCGTCGGCGTCCTCAACCCGGCGATGGGCAACAAGTGTGCCAACCATGGCGGCGTGGGCGGTGCTTCGACGGGCTACGGCCACACCGGAGGCCACGGCGGTCACAGTGGCCACGGCGGTCACAGTGGCCACGGCGGTTCGCACGCCGGGGGACACACCGCAGGTTCGCCCGGTGTCGGCTCGGGCAACACCGTGCAGGCGCCGGTCGACGTTCCGGTCAACGTGTGCGGCAACAGCGTCAACGTCATCGGCGTGGGCAACACCGCCGTGGGCAACGAGTGCGCCAACGACGGGGGTTCCGGACACGTCGGACACCCAGGACACCCGGGGCACCCCGGGCATCCCGGCGGTGGTCACCCCACGCAGCCGCCCGGCCACGGCGGGCACGGCACGCCTCCCGGGCACGGCGGGCACGGGAGCACGCCGCCCGGGAAGCCGGGGAACCCCGGAACGCCGGGCCGGCCGGGGAACCCGGGGACTCCGGGACACCCGGGCAATCCGGGCCGGCACCCGGGCACGCCCCCCGCTCACTCGGGGAGCAGGACCGTCCCGACCGGTGCCCACGGCTCCACTCTCGTCGACCCGCTGGGCAGCGCCTCAGTGAGCGGGCCCGTCACCGCCGCGCAGCTCGCGCACACGGGCAGTGACCTGCCGCTGGGTCTCGCGCTCCCGGCCGGTGCCGGTGCGCTGCTCGCGGGCGCCGTGCTGTACCGCAGGGCGCGCGCCGCGGCGTAGCGCACGGACGGTGACGCACCGCGATCGGTGCGTGGAACGGGACGGGCCCCGTCGACGCGGGGCCCCTTCCGTCAGTCGGAGAGTCTCACCATGTGGCACGCACCTGGCGGATGATCCGCCGGCGCAACCGCACCTTGCGGCTGCCGTCGCGCATGAGGCTCAGTCGGTCCAACTCCCAGTGTCCGTACTCGGCATGGTCCGTCAGCAGACGTGTGGCGTCCTTGCGGGACACCCCGCGCGGTACGTACACGTCGACAAATTCGTATTCCGGCATCGCATCTATTGTGCGGGCTGGTGCCCTGTACGGATAGCGTCTGCACTATGTCTGATGCTGTGCAGCCCACCGCTGCCGAGGTACGCGCCGCCGCCGAGGCGGTCAAGACCGCGCTCGACCGCCATCTGGCCGCGGTCGAACGCAGGTCGGGGGAGGACGACCCGGCTGTCTACGAGGCGTTCAACCAGCTGGCCGCGGCCGCCGAGGTCTACGACGAGCTTCTCTACGACCGCTACGACGAGGTCACGCCCTTCGAGATCCCCGGTACGGACGACTCGCTGCCACCGTACGCGGGCCCCGAGGAACCGAACGCGATCAGTGTGCTGATCCGCCGCGACTACGCCGTGGCGGAACCACAGCGGCTGCTGGCCCAGGCCCAGCGGGTCGAGGCGGCGGAGTACGACGACGGTCCCGGCGCGGACGAGGACGCCGCCGGCACCATCCACGGGGCGCTGGGCGTTCTGTTCGGCGAGTTCGAGCCGGACGAGATCGCCTCCCGGCACAAGGAGTTCGGCCTGGAGGAGGGCGACTCCACACTGTGGGTGACCGCGGCGGACGAGCCGGCCGAGCCCGGCGAGTGGCTGGAGCTGCCCTTCGAGGGCGTCGATCCGCAGCGGGTGGTGTGCCGCTTCGACGTCAGCGCGGTCTTCGACGACGAGGACACGGAGGACGGCGAGGACGCCGGGGAGACCGACGAGCTGGACGACCTCGACCTGGACGAGGACGAGGATCTGGAGCCATTGGACGCAGAGCGCTGATCCGCCGGCCGGCGGTGCCCTCCGGGGGTTGAGACCGGACGGGCACCGCCGGCCGACGCCGTTGCAGCTGATCGCCGGCGCGGCGGGAACAAGTCCGGCGGTGGGACAGGGATCGCGCGGCGGGGTCGGCTCATGCCCGGACAGGGCCGCCGGCGGAGCCGGTCAGTTCGCTGCGGGGAACTGCGTCTTCAACAGCAGCGGCAGGCGGGTCGTCCGCGGCTTCGGCAGGGACTCGGCCACCGCCCTCGCCAGGGCCTGTTCCACGCCGTGGACCACCGACAGGTGGCGCTCCGCCCGGCTGAACGCCGTGTACACCCAGGGACGGCTCAGGGACTGGACCGCGTCTCCGGGCAGCACCACGACCGCCGCCGGCCAGCGGCTCCCCGCCGCCTGGTGGGCGGTCAGGGCCCAGCCGTGGCGGACTGACTGCTCCACCCGCTCCTTCGGTACGACCACCGGCGCACCCGCGCACGACAGGTGCAGCCCGTCGGCGTCGGCCTTCACCACCTGGCCCCAGGCCGTACGGCCAGGCGCGGGGGAGTGGACGATCCGGTCACCGGGGTCGAAGCCGCCGAAGCGGCCGGGGCCGGGATTGAGCCGTTCCTTGAGGGCGGCGTTGAGGGCGCGGGTGCCGGCCGCTCCGCCGTGGCCCGGGGCGATCACCACGGTCTGCTCGGCGGGGACGCCGATCGCGCGCGGAACGGAGTCGGCGACCAGCTGCACCGTCCGGTGCACCGCCTCGCCCGCGTCCCGCACCGGCACGATCACGACCTCCTTGCCGGGCGCCTCGACCTGGGTGAGCTCGCCGACGCCGATCCCGGAGACCAGTTCGCCGAGCGGACCGGGGTCGGGCGTGCGGGAGGCGATCTGCGGGCACGCGCGGGCCGCCAGCAGGTCTGCGAAGACCCGCCCGGGCCCCGCGGACCACAGCATCGCCGGATCCCCGCTCAGCACCAGTCGGGCCCCGTCGGGCAGCGCCTCCACGAGCATGGCCGCGCCCTCCACGTCCAGCTGGGGCGCGTCCAGCACGACGAGCAGGTCGAGGTCCAGGGCGCCGTCCGCGTCCCGGCCGGGGCCTGTGACGCCGGCGAGCAGGTCGGCGATGGTGCCGGCGGCGCCGTCGCCGCCCGGGAGGCGCCGGCTGCCGTCGGGGGCGTGGGCGGCCGCGAAGGCGCGCAGCCCGGCCGCACGGGCGGCGGTCACCAGGGCCGCGGGTTCGGCGCGGGCCGCCTCGCCGCCCGTGTGCAGCACCAGGCCGTGCCCGGCGACGGCACGCGCCAGCTCGGCCGCGCCGCCCGAGGCCGCCGCGGCGGCCGCCTCCCAGGACTCCGCGGCGTCCTTGGCAGGCGAGTTGACGAGCCGGGCCAGCGCGTCGGCGAGGCTCTCCTCGGCCAGCGCGTACCGCTCCAGGGCGACCAGGACCCGGACCGGCCGCTCCTCCTCGTCGTCCTCGGGCTCCGGGGCGCCCGGATCCAGGGCGTCCTGGAAGACCAGCGCCTCGCCCTCCGCGAGCGCGTCCTGCACGGCGGCCTCCGGGTCGGGCACCGCCCGCTGGGCCAGCGCGGCGGTCAGCGCGGGCATCTCCAGCGCGGTGTGCCCGGCCACGGCGGCCTGCTCGAGGAGCCAGCCGGTCACCGCCCGGCCGCGCCGCTCGTCGTCCGGACCGCACTCCGCGCCGAGCAGCGCCCGCGCGAACCCGTCGGCCTGGTCCGGCCGTACGCCGGTGACCCGGAGCAGCTGCCAGGGGTCCTCCCGCAGCAGCGTGTCCGCGCCCTCGCCGAGGGCGGCGGCGACCTGAGGGGCGAGCGACTCGGGCGCACCGCCGTCGGCCAGCACCCCGCGTACCGCCGTGACCGCCTCCGCGGCGGGCGCGGCGGGCATGGCGGGTGCGGCGGTGACAGGCGCCGACTCGGGCCTGCGGGCGGGCTCCGGTGCCGGGGCCCGGTGCGGGGCCGGCTCGGGGTCCGCGAACACGGTGGCCGCAGGCTTCTCGCCGCTCTCCACCGCCCGGATCGCCGCGAGCAGATCCGCGGCCGTCCCGCTGAGCTTGGTCCCGCTCTCGATGTGCCCCTTCTTGTCGGCCTTGCGCTGCGCGATCCGCTCCCGCTCGACCCGCTGAGCAGCCAACTCGGCCGCGGCCTCGGACAGCTGAGCCGCGCTGTCGCCCTCGGCGGCTTCACCGTTCCCCGCGTCCGGCACCCCACTTCCCGGTCCGCCCACGCCAGCCGCACCGGTGTCGCTGCCCGCCCCGGATCCGGTGGTCTCCGCGTCGTCGCCGCCGTCCGCTCCGTCGGTTCCGGGCGCGCCGGTCCCGGCAGCCGTCGTGTCGCTCGCTGCGGCCATGTCGGCGACGGGGCCGCCGGTTTCCGCCGTACCCCCGGCCGTCGTGTCCTCGTCGGCCTCGGGCTTGGCGCCCAGCCCCGGCTCCGTGCTCACAGCGTGCTCCAGTCGTGATCGGGATAGCGGTGCACGGGCGCCGACACGTCGTCGAGAGCCCGGCAGATCTCGTCAGGAAGAGTAAGCGCCTCCACTGACAATGCCCCGGCGAGCTGCTGCGCGTTGCGCGCGCCGACGATCGGCGCGGCCACCCCCGGCCGGTCCCGCACCCAGGCGAGCGCCACCTGGAGCGGGGTGACCGCGAGCCCGTCCGCCGCCGTCTGCACCGCGTCCACGATCCGGGTGGCGGTGTCGTCGAGGTACGGCTCGACGAACGGCGCCAGATGCTCGGAGGCACCGCGCGAGTCCGGGGGAGTGGAGTGCCGGTACTTCGCGGTCAGCACACCCCGGCCCAGCGGGGAGGACGGCAGCAGGCCGATGCCCAGGTCGAGGGCGGCGGGCAGCACCTCGCGCTCGATGCCCCGCTGGAGCAGCGAGTACTCCAGCTGCGTACTGGCCAGCCGGGTGCGCGCGCCCGGCGCCGTGAGCTGCCAGGTCGCCGCCTTCGCCAGCTGCCAGCCACAGAAGTTGGAGACCCCGGCGTACCGGGCCCGGCCGCTGCCGACCGCCAGGTCGAGGGCCTGGAGGGTCTCCTCCAGCGGGGTGTCCGGGTCGTAGGCGTGCACGTGCCAGACGTCGACGTAGTCGGTGCCGAGGCGGGCCAGGGAGGCGTCCAGCGCGGCGAGCAGATGACCGCGCGAGCCGTTGAAACGCCGGTCGGGGTCGGGGACGCTGCCCGCCTTCGTCGAGATGACCAGGTCCCGGCGTGGCACCAGCCCTTCTATGAGCTGCCCGAGCAGGTACTCGGCCTCGCCGTCGCCGTACACGTCAGCGGTGTCGACCAGGGTCCCGCCGGCCTCCCAGAACGCCTTCAGCATGTCCGCGGCGTCGTGCTCGTCGACGTCCCGGCCCCAGGTGAGGGTGCCGAGCCCGATCCGGGACACGCGCAGGCCGGTGCGGCCGAGATGCCTCTGCTCCATGCCCGCGAGATTACTGGCCAGAGCTGGTGCGTTGGGTTGCCTGTGGATAACCGATTTCCATGGCACGGAGGGGTGAGAACGGTTTCGCCGTGGGGACTTCGGCCGTCCCCGGACTGCAGGTCGTGTGTGGCTGGTCGCGCCCACGCGGCGGAGCCGCACATCGACGACGCCCCGCGCCCCTTCGGGGCGCTCCCGCGCTAAGGTCTCCGCAACAGCGACGTTACTGATCGGTAAGGGGAACGGCCATGCAGCTCGGGATCAACCTCGGCTACTGGGGTGCCGGGATGGACGGGGACAATCTGGCCGTGGCCCAGGAGGCCGAGCGGCTCGGGTACGCCGTGTGCTGGGCCGCCGAGGCCTACGGCTCCGACGCCGCCACCGTGCTCAGCTGGGTCGCCGCCCAGACCGAGCGCATCGACGTCGGCTCGGCCATCTTCCAGATCCCCGCCCGGCAGCCCGCCATGACCGCGATGACCGCCGCGACCCTCGACTCCCTCTCCGGCGGCCGCTTCCGGCTCGGCCTCGGCGTCTCCGGACCGCAGGTCTCCGAGGGCTGGTACGGCGTCAAGTTCGACAAGCCGCTCTCCCGCACCCGCGAGTACGTGGAGATCGTGCGGCGGGCGATGAGCCGGGAACGGCTGTCGTTCGAGGGCGAGCACTGGACGCTGCCGCTGCCGGGCGGCCCGGGCAAGCCGATCAAGCTGACCGTGCACCCGGAGCGCGAGCACATCCCGGTCTACATCGCCGCCATCGGCCCGAAGAACCTGGAGCAGACCGGCGAGATCGCCGACGGCGCGCTGCTGATCTTCCCCTCCGCCGAGCACCTGGAGGAGACGGCCGTGAAGTACCTGCGCGCGGGCCGGGAGAAGGCGGGCAGGACCCTCGACGGGTTCGACATCTGCCCGACGCTGCCGCTCGCCGTCGGCGACGACAAGGACGTGGCCACCCTCGCCGACACCTTCCGGCCCTACACCGCGCTGTACGTCGGCGGCATGGGCAGCCGCAAGCAGAACTTCTACAACCAGCTCGCCCAGCGGATGGGCTACGAGCGCGAGGCCGCCGAGATCCAGGACAAGTACCTGTCCGGGGACAAGAACGGGGCCGCTGCCGCCGTGCCGCAGGAGCTGATCGACCAGACCACACTGCTCGGTTCCGTGGACCGGATCGCGGACCGGATGAAGGCCTACGCGGCCGCCGGGGTCACCACGCTCTCCCTCGCGCCCGCCGGCTTCGCCCTGGACGAGCGGCTCGCCTCGCTGCGGGCCGGCGCCGAGGCCCTGGAGCGCGCCGGGCTCGCGTGAACACCTGAGAGGTGAGAGAAGTCCGCGGCCGTGGTGGGGGCTCGGGGGTCTTCCCCGCCACGGCCGTCACGCAGAACAACGCGCCGGTGCCCGCGCGGTTACGCCCTCGGTGTGACCCCGGTGCTCCTCCTTTCGGCCGAGTGCGCCCGCACATCTGTTGCAGCCAATCCGATGCGGCATTTGACTCGTTCTTTGCGGGTTTGGTGAGTCCTCCGGAGAGGTGCCCACGATGCTTTCGGCCAGGAGTCTGTTCCAGGAGATCCTCGACGACGACGAGTCCTTCCGGCTCTTCTGCTCCATCGCGGCCGGCGGAGAGTCCCAGGGCGGCTGGGAGAACGGGCGGATCGCCGCGCTGGTACCGCGGAGCGAACGCGACCTCGCCCCCAAGATCACCCGCCACGGCGCCGACGAGGACAAGCACGGGCGCATCTTCCACGCCCTGCTGAGGAAGCGCGGGCTGACGCCCGTCCCGGTGCCGGCCGACACCGACTACACGATGATCCTGGAACGGCACGGCATCGGGCTCGCCCACGACCGGCTCCGGACCGACCGGCCGCTCACCGTGCCGGACATCGTCACCTACCTCGCCCACAGCCGGGTCACCGAGCAGCGCGCCTCCGAACAGATGGAGCTGCTGCGCCGGTGCTTCGCCGACCACCCGGACGTGGGCCGCGCGGTGCGCATGATCTCCGGTGACGAGGACAACCACCTCGCCTACTGCCACGAGGAACTGCTGCGCTTCGCCGCCGCCGGACACGGCCGCGCCATCCAGCGGACGCTCCGCGTCTGCGCCCTCGCCGAGATCCGCATCTACCGGGACGTCAGCCTCGCCGTCGTGGCCCACATGGGCCGCATCCTCGGCTGGCCGAGAGCCAGGTGCGCGCTCCTCGCGGGCGGCATCCACGCGGTCTACGCCTACGAGCGCGCCATCGGCTGGCGCCGTATGGTCACCCTGCGGATGCCGGAGCGCAGGAACGCCCTGGGCGGCCCCGCGACCCCCGCCCCCGAGTTCGCCTGAGCCCAGAGGGCCGCGAGCGTTCCTCACATCCACCCGCGGCGTTTGAACAGCCGGTACAGCGCCAGCTCCAGGCAGGCCATGAACAGGATCACCGCCGGGTAGGACCCGATCCAGTGCAGCTCGGGCATGTGGTCGAAGTTCATGCCGTAGATCCCCGCGATCAGCGTGGGGACGGCGGCCATGGCCGCCCACGCGGAGATCTTCCGCATGTCGTCGTTCTGCCGCACGCTCATCTGCGCGAGATGGGCGCCGAGGACGTCCGACACCAGCCGGTCCAGCGCCTCCACGCCCTCGTTCACCCGCATCAGATGGTCGTTGACGTCCCGGAAGAACGGGCGGGCCGACTCCTGCACGAAGGGCACCGTCATACCGCTGCCGTACGGGCCCACCCCCGCCAGCTTCGTCATCGGCAGGGCCAGCGGCACCGTCGCCCGGCGGAACTCCAGGATCTGCCGCTTGAAGGTGTAGATCCGCGACGCGGTGTGCCGGGAGACGCCGCCGCTCGGCGAGAACACCTCAGCCTCCAGCTCCTCCAGGTCGTTCTGCAGCTCGGTCGAGACCTCCAGGTAGTGGTCCACGACCGCGTCGGAGATCGAGTACAGCACCCCCGTCGGCCCGTGCTTCAGCATCTCGTGCTGCTCCTCCAGATGCCGCCGGATGTCGCCGAGCGGCGAGGGCGTCCCGTGGCGCACGGTGACCACGAAGGAGTCCCCGATGAAGATCATCAGCTCGCCGGACGTCACCGTGTCGCTCTTCGGCTCGTACGTCACCGGCTTCAGGACGACGAACAGGGAGTCGTCGTACACCTCCAGTTTGGGCCGCTGGTGAGCCGTGAGGGCGTCCTCGACGGCCAGCGGATGCAGTCCGAACTCGTCGGTGACCAGGTCGAACTCGCGTTCCGTCGGCTCGTACAGGCCGATCCACAGAAAGCTGTCGCCACGCGCGCGTGCCTCCGCGAGGGCGTCGGAGAAGTCCTGCGGCGTCTCCGTCCGCTCCCCGTCCCGGTAGATGGCGCAATCGACGATCACGGAGCGTATTCTCCCGTCGCCCGCCCACCGGCGCACTTCGGCGTGCGCCTACCCTGGGCCGCATGCCCACGCTGATCCTCGTAAGGCACGGACGGTCCACCGCCAACACCTCGGGTGTGCTCGCGGGGTGGACGCCGGGCGTCGCCCTCGACGAACGCGGGGCCGCCCAGGCCGCCGCGCTGCCCGGCCGGCTCGCAGGGCTGCCCCTCGCCGAGATCGTCACCAGCCCGCTGCAACGCTGCCAGGAGACACTCCGCCCGCTGCTCGAGGCCCGCCCCGAGCTCACCGCGCACACCGACGAGCGGATCGGGGAGGCCCACTACGGCGACTGGTCGGGCCGCAAGCTCGCCGAGCTCAAGGACGAGCCGCTGATGGAGGTCGTCCAGGCGCATCCGTCGGCGGCCGCGTTCCCCGGCGGCGAGTCCATGCGGGCCATGCAGACCCGCGCCGCCGAGGCGGTACGCGAGTGGAACGCGCGCGTGGAGCGTGACCACGGCTCGGACGCCGTCTATCTCATGTGCTCGCACGGCGACATCATCAAGTCCCTGGTCGCGGACGCGCTCGGACTGCATCTCGACCTCTTCCAGCGGATCTCCGTCGAACCGTGTTCGATCACCGCGATCCGCTACACCCGCCTCAGGCCGTTTCTCGTTCGTCTCGGGGACACCGGGGATTTCGCCTCGCTCGCCCCTCGCGAGGTACCTCCCGGGGAAGACGCCCCGGTCGGTGGCGGCGCCGGCGCGCCGTGATCGTCAGCCGCAGTAGGGTGAAGCGATCCACGTAAGCGACCCCCGGTCGCGTCGTCGCCCTCCCGAAACCCACGCACTCTCGATTCCCATGGAGACAGGACGTGTCCCGTCAGGTGTTCCTCTACGATCCGCCGGACCGCTTCGTCGCGGGCACGGTGGGACTGCCCGGACGCCGTACGTTCTTCCTCCAGGCCACGGCCGGCCCCCGGACGACCAGCGTGGCCCTGGAGAAGACCCAGGTCGCCGCACTCGCCGAACGCATGGACGAACTCCTCGACGAGGTCGTGCGCCGCAGCGGCGGCAACGCCTCCGTCCCCGCCGTCACACCTGCCGAGATCAGCGACAGCGCCCCCCTTGACACCCCCATCGAGGAGGAGTTCCGCGTCGGCACCATGGCGCTCGCCTGGGACGGCGAGGAAGAGCGCATGATCGTCGAGGCCCAGGCCCTGGTGGAGCTGGACGCCGACTCCGAGGAGGACCTCGCCGAGGCCGAGGAACGGCTCCTGCAGGACGAGGAGAACGGGCCCCCGATGCTGCGGGTCCGGCTGACCGGCGCGCAGGCCAGGGCCTTCTGCAAGCGCGCCCTCGACGTCGTCAACGCCGGGCGGCCGCCGTGCCCGCTGTGCAGCCTCCCGCTCGACCCGGAAGGACACGTATGTCCGCGCCAGAACGGATACCGCCGCGGAGCGTGACCGCCGCCGAGCTGCTCGCCCACGGTGAGCTGAAGGTACGCGGCCGCATCCGCGACGCCTCCAACGCGGCGCTGTTCTGCACGGTCGCGCACGACGGCACGGAGGCGTCCTGCGTCTACAAGCCGGTCGCCGGGGAGCGCCCGCTGTGGGACTTCCCCGACGGCACCCTCGCGCAGCGCGAGGTGGCCGCCTACGAGGTCGCCGCGGCCACCGGCTGGGACCTGGTCCCGCCCACCGTGCTGCGCGACGGGCCGTACGGCGAGGGCATGGTCCAGCTGTGGATCGACGTCGATCCCGAAGGCGGCGAGCTGCTCGCCCTGGTGGACGCGGAGGAGCCCGAGCCCGGCTGGAAGGCCGTCGGCTTCGCCGAGGTCGGCGAGGGCAGGACCGCGCTGCTGGTGCACGCCGACGACGAACGGCTGCGTCGGCTCGCCGTCCTCGACGCCGTCATCAACAACGCCGACCGCAAGGGCGGCCATCTGCTGCCCACCGCCGACGGCCGGCTCTACGGCATCGACCACGGCGTCACCTTCAACGTCGACAACAAGCTGCGCACCCTGCTGTGGGGCTGGGCGGGGGAGGACCTGACCGGTGAGGCCGTCGAGGTCCTCACGGGGCTGCGCGAGGCCCTCGGCGGGCCGCTGGGGACCCGGCTGGCCGAACTGATCACCGCGGCCGAGCTGGACGCCACACGCGCGCGTGTCGAGACATTGCTCACCGCAGGCAGGCACCCGGAACCGAGCGGCGAGTGGCCGGCCATCCCCTGGCCGCCCGTATAGCGCCCACCAGCACATTCCGGGTCCGAGATCAAGAGCGCCTTCCCGGCCGTCCGGTTCGTATACCGAACTCGGGTCCGGTTACGCTCATGTACATGCATGCCTGGCCCGCTTCCGAGGTCCCCGCCCTGCCTGGTCAGGGCCGCGACCTGAGGATCCACGACACCGCGACCGGCGGTCTGGTCACCCTTGACCCCGGTCCCGTCGCCCGTATCTATGTCTGCGGCATCACGCCGTACGACGCGACCCACATGGGGCACGCGGCGACCTACAACGCGTTCGACCTGGTTCAGCGCGTGTGGCTCGACACCAAGCGGCAGGTGCACTACGTCCAGAACGTGACGGACGTCGACGACCCGCTCCTGGAGCGCGCGGAGCGCGACGGCGTCGACTGGGTCGCCCTCGCCGAGAAGGAGACGACCCTCTTCCGCGAGGACATGACCGCGCTCAGGATGCTGCCGCCGCGGCACTACATAGGCGCGGTCGAGGCCATACCCGGCATCGTGCCGCTGGTCGAGCGGCTGCGCGAGCTCGGTGCGGCCTACGAACTCGAAGGCGACGTCTACTTCTCCGTCGAGTCCGACCCCCACTTCGGCGAGGTCTCGAACCTCGACGCGGCCGCGATGCGGCTGCTGTCCGCCGAGCGCGGCGGCGACCCCGACCGCCCCGGCAAGAAGAACCCCCTCGACCCGATGCTGTGGATGGCCGCCCGTGAGGGCGAACCGAGCTGGGACGGCGGCTCCCTCGGCCGCGGCCGTCCCGGCTGGCACATCGAGTGCGTGGCGATCGCCCTCGATCACCTCGGCATGACCTTCGACGTCCAGGGCGGCGGCTCCGACCTGGCCTTCCCGCACCACGAGATGGGCGCCTCGCACGCCCAGGTGCTCACCGGCGAGTTCCCGATGGCCAAGGCGTACGTCCACGCCGGCATGGTGGCCCTCGACGGCGAGAAGATGTCCAAGTCCAAGGGCAACCTGGTCTTCGTCTCCCGGCTCCGCCAGGACGGCGTCGACCCGGCCGCCATCCGCCTCGCCCTGCTGTCCCACCACTACCGCGCCGACTGGGAGTGGACCGACCAGGTACTCCGGGACGCCCAGGAACGCCTCGGCCGCTGGCGCGCGGCGGTCTCCCGCCCGGACGGCCCGCCCGCCGAGTCCGTGGTGGAGGAGATCCGCGAGGCCCTGTCCAACGACCTGGACGCCCCGGCGGCACTGGCTGCGGTGGACCGCTGGGCAGCCGTACAGGAGGAACAGGGCGGCACGGACACAGGTGCACCGGGTGTCGTGTCGCGAGCCGTGGACGCCTTGCTGGGCGTCGCCCTTTAGAGAGACGCCGACCCCCGCGCCCCGTCAGGGGCGCGGGGAACTGCGCGCTCAGCCCCCACCGGCGCAGGGTTGGTACTCGACGCGCACCCCCCAACTGTCGAAACCCTGTCGATCCCCCAACGCGAGTGTGCTCAATGTGACCCATGTGGTGGGCTATTACGGTCAGTTGACCGAACAGACCGGCCAACTGCCGGTCCCCCATGCGGAAGGCACCCCGTGGCCCACCCCTTAAGCCGACGCCGACTGCTCACCCTCGGCACGGCAACCTTCGGCGCCCTGACCCTCGGCCCCCACGCGCAGGCGGCGGCGCCCACCTCCCTCGCCCTCCCCGCCGGCTGGCAGCCCGAGGGCATCACCATCGGCGCCGGCCCCTACGCCTACCTCGGCTCCCTCGCCGACGGCTCCCTCTACCGCGCCGACCTGCGCACCGGCACCGGCAAGGTGATCTCGACCGGCCCCGGCACCCCCGCCGTCGGCCTCAAACTCGACCCCCGCGGACGGCTGTTCGTGGCCGCGCGCAGCTTCGGTGCCCGCGTGGTCGACGCCCGCAGCGGCGAGACCCTCGCCTCCTACAGCCTCGCCACCGCCACCCCGAGCTTCGCCAACGACGTCGTGCTGACCCCGCGCGCCGCCTGGTTCACGGAGTCGTACCAGCCGGTGCTCTACGGCCTCCCGCTCGGCCGCAACGGCGAACTCCCGGCCGCCGGGGACGTCGTACGGCTGCCGCTGACCGGCGACTGGGTCCAGTCGACCGACGGTGCCATCAACGCCAACGGCATCGCCCGCACCCCCGACGGCTCCGCACTCCTCGTCGTCCAGGCCGGTGTCGGCCTGCTGCACCGCGTCGACCCGGCCACCGGGATCACCGAGTCCGTCGACCTCGGCGACGCGGCGCCGCTCACCAACGGCGACGGCCTGCTGGTCCGCGGCCGCACGCTGTACGCCGTACAGAACCGGCAGAACGCCGTCGACGTCTTCCGGCTGGCCGCGGACGGCCGCAGCGGTGTCTTCCAGCGCCGGATCACCGACCCGGCCTTCGACGTCCCGACCACCGTCGCCGCGTACGGCGGCCGGCTCTACCTGCCCAACGCGCGTTTCACGACCACGCCGACGTCCGAGACGCCGTACTCCGTCACCGTGGTCGGCGCCTGACGCCGAAAACCGGAAAAAAGGGGGGACGGTACGCACCACGCGTACCGTCCCTGTTCAGTCCTCGGAGGTGTCTTCGCCGTCCGGGCCCGGGTCCCCGGAGTCGCCGGTGTCCCCGGAATTCTCCGTGGTCCCGGGCGTGTCGGGCTTCGGCGGCCGTGGCGGCCGGGTCCGGCCGCTGGGGTTGTCCCGGAGGTACGACGCGCTGTCGCTGCCGTCCGCCGTGGCATGACCGCCGGGCGGGCTCCCGTCCCGGCGCCGCAGATAGCGCTCGAACTCACGCGCGATCGCCTCGCCCGACGCCTCCGGCAGCTCGGCGGTGTCCCGGGCCTCCTCCAGCGTCTGCACGTACTCGGCGACCTCGCTGTCCTCCGCGGCCAGCTGGTCCACCCCGACCTGCCAGGCGCGGGCGTCCTCGGGCAGCTCGCCCAGCGGGATCCGCAGGTCGAGCAGGTCCTCGAGGCGGTTGAGCAGGGCCAGCGTGGCCTTCGGGTTGGGCGGCTGCGAGACGTAGTGCGGGACCGCCGCCCACAGCGAGACCGCCGGGACGCCCGCGTGCGTGCACGCCTCCTGGAGGACGCCGACGATGCCCGTCGGGCCCTCGTACTTGGTCTCCTCCAGGTCCATCCGCTGGGCCAGGTCCGGGTCGGACGTCACCCCGCTGACCGGCACCGGACGCGTGTGCGGGGTGTCACCGAGCAGCGCGCCCAGGACGACCACCAGCTCGACACCCAGCTCGTGGGCGAAACCGAGCAGCTCGTTGCAGAACGAGCGCCAGCGCATGGACGGCTCGATGCCTCTGACCAGCACCAGGTCGCGCGGCTTCTCGCCGCCGACCCGGACCACCGACAGCCGTGTCGTCGGCCAGGTGATCTTGCGCACGCCGGCGTCCATCCACACCGTGGGGCGGTTCACCTGGAAGTCGTAGTAGTCCTCGGCGTCGAGCGCCGCGAACACCTCGCCCTTCCACTCCCGCTCCAGATGCGCGACCGCGGTGGAGGCGGCGTCGCCGGCGTCGTTCCAGCCTTCGAACGCGGCCACCATGACTGGGTCGATCAGCTCTGGAACCCCCTCCAGCTCGATCACCCAGCGCCTCCTTCCGACGTGCCCTCGCGTACGCCCCAACCTTACGGCGTGAGGCGGGGGCGCCCGCAGCCCCCTTGCACGGGGGAGTGAACGGATCACTGCCCCGTTCGCCACCTTCGAACACCCTCGGTTCCAGGGAGCCGGTGAAGCGCTTCACAGGCTGCTGCGCAGCCACTGCTCCACGCTCGCGATGTGCACGGTCGCCCAGGAGCGGGCCGCCTCCGCGTCCCGGTCGCGCAGTGCGGCCAGGATCGCCCGGTGCTCCCGCAGGGTCCGGGCGACCGCGTCCTCCTGGGTCAGACCGCGCCAGATCCGGGCCCTGGTGGTCGGCCCGGACAGCCCGTCAAGCAGCGAGCACAGCACCGAGTTCCCCGAGCTCTGCACGATGCCCCGGTGGAACTCCAGGTCGCAGGCGACCAGCTCCTCCACCGAGGGCGCGGTGCCGAGAGCGTCCAACTGGGCGGCCAGAGCGTCCAGTTGCTGCTCGCTGATCCGGGAGGCGGCCATCGCGGTGGCGGCCGGCTCCAGGATCCGGCGCACCGCCAGGAACTCCAGGACCGTGTCGTCGCGGTGGAAGTCGACGACGAAGCTCATCGCCTCAAGAAGCAACTGCGGATCGAGACTCGTGACATACGTGCCGTCGCCCTGCCGGACGTCCAGGATGCGGATCAGCGACAGGGCCCGCACCGCCTCCCGCAACGAGTTGCGGGACAGGCCCAGTTCGGCGGCGAGCTCGCTCTCCTTGGGCAACCGGTCGCCGGGGCGCAGCGCACCGGAGACGATCATGTCCTTGATCTTCTCGATCGCCTCGTCGGTGACTGCCATACCGGCCTCCCTGTCGCTCAGACATCCGATGTCTCAGCCCCATTATGCGGCCTGGTCAGGCTGTGTCAGCCGGGCGGCCCGCCGGTCACCGGAAGGGCCTGTCGTCCTGCTCGGGGATGGGAAAGGGGCGGCTCCCCAGGGGATGGGAGCCGCCCCTCTGTCGCCCGCCCCCGGTACGGCGGGGGCGGGTCTTCAGCGGTTGCCGGGACGGTCAGGGGAGGACCCGGCAACCGCCTGTTCCTCGGGTCACTTCTTGTCGAGCAGGTCCTGGACCTTGGCCCTGACGTCGTCGGTGGCCAGACCGCGGATCGTCAGGGTGGTGCGGCGGCGCAGCACGTCGTCCGTGGTCTCGGCCCACTCGTGGTCGCGGGCCCAGACGACCTGCGCCCAGATCTCCGGGGCGTCCGGGTGGACGCGCTCGGCGAGCAGCGGGTCCTCGTTGGCGATCCGGGCGATGTCGAAGGCCAGCGAACCGTAGTGGGTGGCCAGGTGCTTGGCCGTGTCGGCGGCCATCCGCGGGCCGGGGGCCGGGCTGTCCACCAGCAGGCGGTGGGCGACCGCACGGGGGTTGGCGACGCCGGGCAGCGGCAGCTTCTTCGGCAGCGAGGCGATCGGCTCGAAGTCGTCGCCGAGCGGGTGGCCCGGCAGCGCCTCCAGCTTCTCCATCACGGTGCGGCCGATGTGCCGGAAGGTGGTCCACTTGCCGCCCGCGACGGACAGCATGCCGCCCCTGCCCTCGGTGACCACGGTCTCGCGCTTGGCCTTCGCGGTGCTGCCGGGGCCGCCCGGCAGCACCCGCAGGCCGGCGAAGGAGTAGGTGATCAGGTCGCGCTGGAGCTGCTGGTCCCGGACGGAGAACGCGGCCTCGTCCAGGATCTGGGCTATGTCCTTCTCGGTGACGGAGACGTCCGCCGGGTCGCCCTCGTACTCCTCGTCGGTGGTGCCGAGCAGCAGCATGTCCTCCCAGGGGAGGGCGAAGGTGATCCGGTACTTGTCGATGGGGGTGGCGAGCGCGGCCTTCCACGGCGAGGTGCGCTTCAGGACCAGGTGCGCACCCTTGGAGAGGCGGATGGAGGGGGCCGCGTTCGGGTCCTCCATCCGGCGCAGGTGGTCGACCCAGGGGCCGGTCGCGTTGAGGACCAGGCGGGCGTTGACGCCGAACTCCTCGCCGGAGACCGCGTCCTTCAGGTCGGCGCCGGTCACCCGGCCCCGGGTGAAGCGCAGGCCGGTGACCTGGGCGTGGTTGAGGACGACCGCGCCCGACTCGACGGCCGCGCGGACCGTCATCAGCGCCATGCGCGCGTCGTTCATCTGGTCGTCGCCGTACACCGCGACGGCCTTGAGGTTCTCGGTGCGCAGCTCCGGCACGTCCCGCTGGGCCCGCGCGGGCGAGAGCAGGTGGCCGACGCCGTCACCGAACGCGGAGAGCGCGGAGTAGGCGAAGACGCCCGCACCGAGCTTCGCCGCGCCGTGCGGACCGCCCTTGTACACGGGGAGGTAGAACGTGAGCGGGTTCGCCAGGTGGGGGGCCACCTGGCGGGAGACCGCACGGCGCTCGAAGTGGTTCTCCGCCACCAGCTTCACCGCGCCGGTCTGCAGGTAGCGCAGACCGCCGTGGAGAAGCTTGGAGGAGGCGGAGGAGGTGGCGCCGGCGAAGTCGCCGGCGTCGACCAGTGCCACCCGCAGCCCGGACTGCGCGGCGTGCCAGGCGGTGGAGATGCCCAGGATGCCGCCGCCGATCACGAGAAGGTCGTACGACGCCTTGGAGAGCTGCTCCCTGGTCTCGGCGCGGCTCGGAAGCGAGCCGGAGGCCGGGTGCGTCCCCAGGGCAGGTACGGACTGCAGGGTGGACTGACTGGTCATGTGGGGTTCTTACTCCTCGTCAGAGCTCGATCGTGAGAGCGTGCGCGCTCTCGTCAGCTCTCGTCGTCGATCCAGCCCATGGTCCGGTCGACGGCCTTGAGCCAGTTCTTGTACTCACGGTCGCGGGTCTCCGCGTCCATGCGGGGGGTCCACTCGGCGGCCCGGCGCCAGTTGGCGCGCAGTTCGTCGGTGCCGGCCCAGAAGCCGACGGCCAGGCCGGCGGCGTAGGCCGCGCCGAGGCAGGTGGTCTCGGCGACCATCGGGCGCACCACGGGTGCGTCGAGGACGTCGGCGAGCTGCTGCATCAGCAGGTTGTTGGCGGTCATGCCACCGTCGACCTTGAGGGCCACCAGCTCGTCGCCGGAGTCCTTCACCATGGCGTCCGCGATCTCGCGGGTCTGCCAGGCGGTGGCCTCCAGGACGGCGCGGGCCAGGTGCGCCTTGGTGACGTACCGGGTCAGGCCGGCGATGACACCGCGGGCGTCGGAGCGCCAGTGCGGGGCGAACAGGCCGGAGAAGGCCGGCACGAAGTAGGCGCCGCCGTTGTCCTCGACCGAGAGCGCGAGCGTCTCGATCTCGGCGGCGGTGGAGATCAGGCCCATCTGGTCGCGCATCCACTGCACCAGCGAACCGGTGACGGCGATCGAGCCCTCCAGCGCGTACACGGTCGGCTGGTCGCCGATCTTGTAGCCGACCGTGGTCAGCAGGCCCGCGTAGGAGTTGATGACCTTGTCACCGGTGTTCATCACCATGAAGGTGCCGGTGCCGTAGGTGGACTTGACCTCACCCTCGGCGAAGCAGCACTGGCCGAACAGGGCCGCCTGCTGGTCGCCGAGCGCGGACGCCACCGGGATGCCGCCGAGCAGGTCCCCCAGCTTGCCGCCGGTGACCTCGCCGTAGACCTCCGCGGAGGAACGGATCTCGGGCAGGATCTGCAGCGGCACGCCGATCGACTCGGCGATCTTGTCGTCCCACTGCATGGTGTGCAGGTTCATGAGCAGGGTGCGGGAGGCGTTGGTGACGTCGGTGACGTGCTTGCCGCCGTTGACACCGCCGGTCAGGTTCCAGATGACCCAGGTGTCCATGGTGCCGAAGAGGATGTCGCCCGCCTCGGCGCGCTCCTTGAGGCCGTCGACGTTGTCGAGCAGCCAGCGGGCCTTGGGGCCGGCGAAGTAGGAGGCCAGCGGGAGGCCGGTCTCGCGGCGGAAGCGGTCCTGGCCGACGTTGCGGCCGAGCTCCTTGCAGAGGGCGTCGGTGCGGGTGTCCTGCCAGACGATGGCGTTGTGGACGGGCTCACCGGTGTTCTTGTCCCACAGCACGGTGGTCTCGCGCTGGTTGGTGATACCGATGGCCTTGATGTCGTCGCGGGTGATGCCGGCCTTCTGGATGGCCCCGGCGACGACTTCCTGGACGTTGGTCCAGATCTCGTTGGCGTTGTGCTCGACCCAGCCCGGCTTCGGGAAGATCTGCTCGTGCTCCTTCTGGTCGACCGAGACGATACGGCCGTCCTTGTCGAAGACGATGCAGCGGCTGGAGGTCGTGCCCTGGTCGATCGCGGCGATGAAGGGGCCTGCGGTGTGAGCGTCGGTCACTGTGTGCTCCTCAAAGATCCGTGGTGTGTGGCGGTACGTCTGCTGCTTCGGCGAAGCCTGCCTGCTCTAAGCGAAGGCGACGTTGTAGATGCCTGCGGCTATGGCTCCGCCGATCAGCGGGCCGACCACCGGGATCCAGGCGTAGCTCCAGTCGGAACCACCCTTGTTGGGCAGGGGGAGGAGCGCGTGCACGATGCGCGGGCCGAGGTCACGGGCCGGGTTGATGGCGTAGCCCGTCGGGCCGCCGAGCGAGAGACCGATGGAGACGACCACCAGCGCGGTGATCAGGCCGCCCAGCACGCCGAGGCCGTTGCCCTTGTCGTTGAGGCCCTGGGTGAGGACCGCGAGGATCAGCACGACGGTGCCGATGATCTCCGTGGCGAGGTTCTGCACCGCGTTCCGGATCTCCGGACCCGTGGAGAAGATGCCGAGGACCGGGCCGGCCCCCTTCTCCTGCGCCTCGACGGCCTTGGCCGTGGTGGCCTGCGCGCCCGGACCGCCGACGATCTCCTTGTCGGTGAGGTGGGCGTGGAACTGGCCGTAGTAGGCGACCCACACCAGAGCCGCGCCGATCATCGCGCCGAGCAGCTGTCCGGCGAAGTAGACCGGGACGTTGCTCCAGTCGCTGTTCTTGATGGCCAGGGCGACGGTGACGGCCGGGTTGAGGTGGGCACCGGACAGCGGTCCGGAGATGTAGACGGCCGTCAGGACGGCGAAGCCCCAACCGAAGGCGATGGCGAGCCAGCCGGCGTTGCGGGCCTTGGAGGCCTTGAGGGTCACGGCGGCGCAGACGCCGCCGCCGAGCAGGATGAGTATGGCGGTACCGATGGTCTCGCCGATGAAGATGTCGGAGCTGGACACCCGCGACTCCTTTGTCCTTCGTCCAGGGAAGCCGAACCCCGAGTCCCTTCGGGGTGTTGGCGCCCTCGGGGGTGAGAGCGATGCCGGCCTTTGGCGTTGTCACACTCTAGCGCGTATTGCCGGTAGGTGTTCGACAATGCCGACCGATGGACGGGAGTCTTGCTCCGGCGTTACGCGTGCGTCAAGAGTTCTGTTATCGAAAGCGCGATCGTTATTGATTGCTGTGGGTTATCGATGAGTCGGGTCGTCCGCCGGGTGTCCTTCGATAACTCCACTGATCTGCATATTTGCCCTGTTATGTCCATCTCAGGGTACGACTGAGGCCGGTCCGCCGACATGCGGACCGGCCTCGGTCGTCGATCAGGGGTGCGCGGTCAGAACCGGCCCGCGCCCAGGTCCCGCGAGACCGCGCGGGCGCAGTCCCGCACCGCCGCTATCAGGTCGGGCCGCAACTCCCCGTCCTTGCAGAGCCGCTCCACCGCACCCGTGATGCCCACCGCGCCCACCGGCATCCGGCGGCGGTCGTGGATCGGGGCCGCGACCGAGGCCACGCCCTCCCAGGTCTCCTCCACGTCCGCCGCGTACCCGCGCGCACGCGTGATGTCGAGGATGTGCTCGAAGGCGTCCAGGTCGCAGGTGGTGCGGTCCGTGAAGGGTTTGCGGTCGGCCTCCAGGGCCTCGCTGTGCGCCACCGGGTCGTAGGCCGACAGCACCTTGCCGAGGGCCGTGGAGTGCAGCGGCTGCATGGCGCCGATCTCCAGCACCTGCCGGCTGTCGTCGGGCCGGAAGACGTGGTGCACGATCAGCACGCCCTGCTGGTGGAACACGCCCAGGTAGACGCTCTCCCCGCTGGAGCGGGCCAGGTCGTCCGTCCACACGAGCGCCCGCGCCCGCAGCTCGTGGATGTCGAGGTAGGTGGTGCCGAGCCGGAGCAGCTCGGCACCCAGCTGGTAGCGCCCCGAGATCTCGTCCTGCTCGACGAATCCCTCCTGCTGGAGGGTGCGCAGTATGCCGTGGGCGGTGCCCTTGGCGAGGCCCAATGACGAGGCGATGTCCGACAGGCCGAGCCGTCGCTCGCCGCCCGCGAGCAGCCGCAGCATCGCGGCCGCCCGTTCGAGCGACTGGATGTTCCGTGCCATCGCCGTTCTGCCTCCGTCCCCTGTGACCTTCACCGTCACGACGCCGTAACCGTCGTTCGGCATTGCCGAACACTACCGGTCCATGCCGACTCCCCGCTAATGGTCGGTCGACATCCGTTACTTCACGCGCGGCCCGCGCTTGGGCATCCGGCCATACTCGTCCGCCCCGCACCATGACCGGTCAGCGGCCGAAACGCCATGGCCGGCGTCATACTGCCCGCCCGCCGGGTCACTCGTCCGCCACATGGACGCCCTGCCCATCCAAGCCCACTCCCGGTTACGCTGGCGCCGTGCGTCCATGCCCCGGCCCGCCCGGGGAAACCGCATAGCCGACAGCCGTCGCATCCAAGGGAGCCCTTCATGGCCTCGTTGCCGCCGTCCCCTTCCGCCGACAGCCGGACCCGTGTGTCCGCGCTCCGGGAGGCGCTCGCCACACGTGTGGTGGTCGCCGACGGAGCCATGGGCACCATGCTCCAGGCGCAGGATCCCACCCTGGAGGACTTCGAGAATCTCGAGGGCTGCAACGAGATCCTCAACGTCACCCGCCCCGACATCGTGCGCTCCGTCCACGAGGCGTACTTCGACGCCGGTGTGGACTGTGTGGAGACCAACACCTTCGGGGCCAACTACGCGGCGATGGCCGAGTACGACATTCCCGAGCGGGTCTTCGAACTGTCCGAGGCGGGCGCCCGCATCGCCCGGGAGACCGCCGACGGCTATCTCGCCCGTGACGGCCGCCAGCGCTGGGTCCTGGGCTCCATCGGCCCCGGCACCAAGCTGCCCACCCTCGGCCACGTCGGGTACACCACGATCCGTGACGCCTTCCAGCAGAACGCCGAGGGCCTGATCGCGGGCGGCGCGGACGCGCTGATCGTGGAGACCACCCAGGACCTCCTGCAGACCAAGGCGGCCGTGATCGGCGCCCACCGCGCCCGCGAGATCGCGGGACTGGACGTCCCGGTCATCGTCTCCGTCACCGTGGAGACCACCGGCACCATGCTGCTGGGCTCCGAGATCGGTGCCGCGCTCACCGCGCTGGAGCCGCTCGGCATCGACATGATCGGCATGAACTGCGCCACGGGCCCCGCCGAGATGAGCGAGCACCTGCGCTACCTCTCCCGGCACTCCCGGATCGCGCTGTCCTGCATGCCGAACGCGGGCCTGCCCGTCCTCGGCAAGGACGGCGCGAGCTACCCGCTCACCCCCGCGGAGCTGGCCGACGCCCACGAGACCTTCGTCCGCGACTACGGCCTCTCCCTCATCGGCGGCTGCTGCGGCACCACCCCCGAGCATCTGCGCCAGGTCGTCGAGCGGGTGCACGGCGTGCGGCCGCCCGAGCGCAGCCCGCGCCCCGAGCCCGGCGCCGCCTCCCTCTACCAGACCGTGCCGTTCCGTCAGGACACCTCGTACCTGGCCATCGGCGAGCGCACCAACGCCAACGGTTCGAAGAAGTTCCGCGAGGCCATGCTGGCGGCCCGCTGGGACGACTGTGTGGAGATGGCCCGCGAGCAGATCCGCGAGGGCGCCCACATGCTGGACCTCTGCGTGGACTACGTCGGCCGGGACGGCGTCGCCGACATGGAGGAGCTGGCCGGCCGGTTCGCCACCGCCTCCACCCTGCCGATCGTCCTCGACTCCACCGAGGTGGACGTCATCCAGGCCGGTCTGGAGAAGCTCGGCGGGCGCGCGGTCATCAACTCCGTCAACTACGAGGACGGCGACGGCCCCGAGTCCCGCTTCGCGAAGGTCACCCAGCTCGCCCGCGAGCACGGCGCCGCGCTGATCGCGCTGACCATCGACGAGGAGGGGCAGGCCCGCACCCCCCAGAAGAAGGTCGAGATCGCCGAACGGCTGATCGACGACCTCACCGGGAACTGGGGCATCCACGAGTCGGACATCCTCATCGACACCCTGACCTTCACCATCTGCACCGGTCAGGAGGAGTCCCGGGGAGACGGCATCGCCACCATCGAGGCGATCCGCGAACTCAAGCGCCGCCACCCGGACGTCCAGACCACCCTCGGCCTGTCCAACATCTCCTTCGGCCTCAACCCGGCCGCCCGCATCCTGCTCAACTCCGTCTTCCTCGACGAGTGCGTCAAGGCGGGCCTGGACTCGGCGATCGTGCACGCCTCGAAGATCCTGCCGATCGCCCGCTTCAGCGAGGAAGAGGTACAGACCGCCCTCGACCTCGTCCACGACCGCCGCACCGAGGGCTACGACCCGCTCCAGAAGCTCATGCAGCTCTTCGAGGGCGCCACCGCCAAGTCCCTGAAGGCCGGCCGGGCCGAGGAACTGGCCGCGCTCCCGCTGGAGGAGCGCCTCAAGCGGCGCATCATCGACGGCGAGAAGAACGGCCTGGAGGCCGACCTCGACGCGGCGCTGGAAGACCGCCCGGCCCTCGACATCGTCAACGAGACCCTGTTGGACGGCATGAAGGTCGTCGGCGAGCTGTTCGGCTCCGGCCAGATGCAGCTGCCGTTCGTCCTGCAGTCCGCCGAGGTGATGAAGACCGCCGTCGCCCATCTCGAACCGCACATGGAGAAGTCCGACGCGGAGGGCAAGGGCACCATCGTCCTTGCCACCGTGCGCGGCGACGTCCACGACATCGGCAAGAACCTCGTCGACATCATCCTGTCCAACAACGGCTACAACGTCGTCAACCTCGGCATCAAGCAGCCCGTCTCCGCGATCCTGGAGGCCGCCGACGAGCACCGGGCCGACGTCATCGGCATGTCCGGCCTGCTGGTCAAGTCCACGGTGATCATGAAGGAGAACCTGGAGGAGCTCAACCAGCGCGGACTTGCGGCCACCTACCCGGTCATCCTCGGCGGCGCCGCCCTCACCCGCGCCTACGTCGAGCAGGACCTGTACGAGCTCTACGGGGGCGAGGTCCGCTACGCCCGCGACGCCTTCGAGGGCCTGCGCCTGATGGACGCGCTCATCGGCGTCAAGCGCGGGGTGCCCGGCGCCAGCCTCCCGGAGCTGAAGCAGCGCCGGGTCCGGCCCACCGCCGCCGTCGAGGTCGAGGAGCGGCCCGAGGAGGGCCATGTCCGCTCCGACGTCGCCGTCGACAACCCGGTGCCCACCCCGCCGTTCTGGGAGACCCGCGTCATCAAGGGCATCCAGCTCAAGGAGTACGCGAGCTGGCTCGACGAGGGCGCCCTCTTCAAGGGCCAGTGGGGCCTCAAGCAGGCCCGCACCGGTGAGGGACCGTCGTACGAGGAACTCGTCGAGACCGAGGGCCGCCCCCGGCTGCGCGGCCTCCTGGACCAGCTCCAGACGGAGAACCTGCTGGAAGCCGCCGTGGTCTACGGCTACTTCCCCTGTGTCTCCAAGGACGACGACCTGATCATCCTGGACGAACAGGGCAACGAGCGCACCCGGTTCACCTTCCCCCGCCAGCGCCGCGGCCGCCGGCTGTGTCTCGCCGACTTCTTCCGCCCGGAGGAGTCGGGCCAGACGGACGTGGTCGGGCTCCAGGTCGTCACCGTCGGCTCCCGCATCGGCGAGCAGACCGCCCGGCTCTTCGAGTCCAACTCCTACCGCGACTACCTCGAACTGCACGGTCTCTCCGTCCAGCTGGCCGAGGCCCTCGCCGAGTACTGGCACGCACGCGTGCGCTCCGAACTCGGCTTCGCCGGTGAGGACCCCAGCGACATCGAAGACATGTTCGCCCTGAAGTACCGGGGTGCCCGCTTCTCCCTCGGCTACGGCGCCTGCCCCAACCTGGAGGACCGCGCCAAGATCGCCGAACTGCTCCGTCCCGAGCGCATCGGCGTCCATCTGTCCGAGGAGTTCCAGCTGCACCCCGAGCAGTCCACGGACGCGATCGTGATCCACCACCCGGAGGCGAAGTACTTCAACGCACGCTGAGCGGTACGCCGGCACCGAGACGTGTCCCACAGAGCACACTGATCGGATAAGTCGTACACTGGTCGGTCCACAGCAGGCCGGTTCCCCGCGCGGGAACCGGCCTGGTCGTCCCTCAAGGAGGTACGTGGATGACCAGCACGGTCCCCGCGCTCGGAACCCGTACGGCCGAAGGCTCCGCCCTCCAGGCGGTGCTCCTCGACATGGACGGCACCCTGGTGGACACCGAGGGCTTCTGGTGGGACGTCGAGGTCGAGATCTTCGCCCGCCTCGGCCACGCCCTCGACGAGTCCTGGCGCCATGTCGTGGTCGGCGGCCCCATGACCCGCAGCGCCGGGTTCCTCATCGAGGCCACCGGCGCCGCCATCACGCTCGCCGAGCTCAGCGTGCTGCTCAACGACGGCTTCGAGGAGCGCATCGGCGCCGCCCTGCCGCTGATGCCGGGCGCACAGCGGCTGCTGGCCGAGCTCTACGAGCAGCAGATTCCCACCGCCCTGGTCTCCGCCTCGCACCGGCGCATCATCGACCGGGTCCTGACCTCGCTGGGCCCCCGGCACTTCACCCTGTCCGTCGCCGGCGACGAGGTCTCGCGCACCAAGCCGTACCCGGACCCGTATCTGCTCGCCGCCGCCGGGCTGGGGGTGGATCCGGCCAGGTGCGCGGTCGTCGAGGACACCGCGACCGGCGTCGCCGCCGCCGAGGCCGCCGGCTGCCAGGTGGTCGCCGTCCCGTCGGTCGCGCCGATCGCCCCGGCCGAGCGGCGGACCGTCGTGACCTCCCTGGAGGAGGTCGACCTGGCTTTTCTGCGCGGCCTGATGGCGGTCTGATGACGGAAATGCGTCAGCCGTTCACCCAGCGTGCAAAGTCCATTGGTCGAAATCCCGGCACCGGTCATTCAACAGAATTCGCAACTGTTCAACCGGCTGAATTCCGATACCCCATCACAGAAATGCGCGTGTGACGTTCCCCACGCGGCACGCAGCTCGACAACGTTGCCTGATTGTGCAGCCCACCCCCGTTCGGGGGGAAACGGGGCGACCTTGTGTCCCGATTGGGGAGAGGCTGCACTAATCCTGCCGCTGTCGGGTTTTCGGTCTGTCCGCATCCGGTTCCCCTGCGTGATGGGACCTCAACTCACGCCGCTGCCAACCCTCCTGCGGGCGCGGACTAATCTCGTCGCGAGAACATCGCCGTAACCCCCGTGATCCGCTTCGACACCCCATGTATGCGGGATACACGGACACGAACAGCTCTGGAGAACTTCGAGCATGAACCGCAAGACTTTGGTGCTGCCGGCCGTTGTCGGCCTGCTCACTCCCGTGCTCGCCGCGTGCGGTGGATCCGGCAGCGGGAGCAGCAGTAGCGACGCGATCGTCGTGGGCACCACTGACCAGTTCACCGCCACGAAGGACGCTCCGGCGCCGGTCGACCCCGCGTACTCCTACGACGTTGGCGGCTGGAACATCCTGCGCCAGACGGTGCAGACCCTGATGTCCCAGCCCAAGGGCGAGGGCGACCCGGTCCCCGACGCGGCCGAGAGCTGCTCCTTCACCGACAGCGGCAGCGAGCGCTACGCCTGCAAGCTGCGTGAGGGCCTGAAGTTCTCCGACGGCAACGCCGTCACCGCCGCGGACGTCAAGTGGTCCATCGAGCGCGCCCTGCGCATCAAGTCCGACAGTGGTGTCTACGGCCTTCTCACGAACATCGACACCATCGAGACCCAGGGCGACCGCGAGGTCATCTTCCACCTCAAGACCGCCGACGCCACCTTCCCGTACAAGCTGTCCACTCCGGTCGCGGGCCTCGTGAACCCGAAGGACTACGAGAAGGACAAGCTCCGCGACGGCTTCTCCATCGACGGCTCCGGCCCCTACACCTTCAAGGCCGACGTCAAGAACGACGCGATCGTCTCCGCCACCTTCACCAAGAACCCGAACTACAAGGGCAGCTTGAAGGTGAACAACGAGCAGGTCGTCATGCGCTCGTACAAGGACGCCGACGCCATGGGCGAGGCGATCGACAAGGGCGACATCGACGTCATGACCCGCACCATGTCGCCGTCCCAGATCAAGAAGCTCGACGCCGGCGACGACTCCAACGTCGACCTCGTCGAGATGTCCGGTCTGGAGATCCGCTACCTCGGCTTCAACACCGACGCGCCGAGCGTCAAGTCCAAGGCCGTCCGCCAGGCCATGGCCCAGGTCATCAACCGTGACGAACTCGTCGCCAAGGTGTACGGCACCCAGGCCCAGCCGCTGTACTCGCTGGTCCCGGCCTCCATCACCGGCCACTCCAACTCGTTCTTCAACAAGTACGGCGACCCCAGCGTCTCCAAGGCCAAGAGCCTGCTGACCGCGGCGAACATCACCACCCCGGTGAAGCTCACCCTGCACTACACGACCGACCACTACGGTCCGGCCACCAAGCAGGAGTTCGAGGTCCTCAAGCAGCAGCTCAACGACAGCGGCCTGTTCGACGTCAGCATCGAGGGCACTGCCTGGTCGTCCTACCAGACCAACGAGCGCAAGGGCGACTACGACGTCTACGGCATGGGCTGGTTCCCCGACTTCCCGGACGCCGACAACTTCCTCGCGCCGTTCCTCGACAAGGACAACTTCCTCAAGTCGCCGTACGTCAACAACCGGATCATCAACACCCTGATCCCGGAGTCCCGCCGGGAGGCCGACCGGGCCAGCGCCTCCAGCAGCCTCACCGAGATCCAGAACGACGTCGCCGACGACGTCCCGGTGCTGCCGCTGTGGCAGGGCAAGCAGTACGTCGCCGCCCGCGACGACATCACGGGCGTCGCCTACGCCCTCAACTCCTCGGCCAGCCTCCAGCTGTGGGAGCTCGGCCGCGGCTCCAGCAGCTGACGTCCGGTCGGTCATACGACAGGAAGGGGCCCCTCTCCACGGAGAGGGGCCCCTTCCTGCCTACCCGCGTCCTTACTGCGCGCCGGGGCGCACCAGGCCGCTCTCGTACGCGTACACCGCAGCCTGCACCCGGTCCCGCAGCCCGAGCTTGGTCAGCACATGCCCCACATGGGTCTTCACGGTCGTCTCGCTGACGAACAGGTCGGCGGCGATCTCCGCGTTCGACAGCCCCCGCGCGACCAGCTTCAGCACCTCCACCTCACGGTCGGTGAGGGTGTGCAGAGTGTCCGGCACCGGCTCCTCGCCGGACGGCAGATGCGTCGCGTACTTGTCCAGCAGGCGGCGCGTGATGCTCGGCGCCAGCATCGCCTCGCCGTTCGCCACCACCCGGATCGCCTGCACCAGCTCGTTGGCCGGGGCGTCCTTCAGCAGGAAGCCGCTGGCGCCCGCGCGCAGCGCCTCCACCACGTACTCGTCGAGATCGAACGTGGTCAGCACCAGCACCTTCGCCGGGCCGTCCCGGCCGGGACCGGTGATCTGCCGGGTCGCCTCCACGCCGTCCATCCGCGGCATCCGGATGTCCATCAGCACGACATCGGGCTGGAGGGCGCGCACCTGGTCGAGGGCCTGCAGGCCGTCTCCGGCCTCGCCCACGACCGCGATGTCCTGCTCGGCCTCCAGAATCATCCGGAACCCGGTTCGCAGCAGCGGCTGGTCGTCGACCAGTAGGACGCGGATGGCCACGGTGAGTCTCCTTCGCTAGTCCGCGCCCATTCTGCCCTGCGGGAGGTCCTCGGACTCCGCCGGCCTCACCGGCAGCGGGTACGGCGGGGGAGTGCCGCCGAACTCGGGGCAGTGCGCCTGGTGGTCGCACCAGCCGCACAGCTTCGTCGGCCGCGGCCGCCACTCGCCCGACTCCGTCGCCTGCCGGATCGCCTCCCACAGCGCGAGCAGCTTGCGCTCCACCCGCTGGAGATCGGCGAGTACCGGGTCGTACGTCAGCACGTCACCGCTGCCGAGATAGACCAGCTGCAGCCGCCTCGGCACCACGTTCTTCAGCCGCCACACCACCAGGGCGTAGAACTTCATCTGGAACAGCGCGCCCTCGGCGTACTCCGGCCTCGGCGCCTTGCCCGTCTTGTAGTCGACGATCCGCACCTCGCCCGTCGGCGCCACGTCGACCCGGTCGATGATCCCGCGCAGCCGCAGCCCCGACTCCAGCTCGGTCTCCACGAACAGCTCCCGCTCCACGGGCTCCAGCCGGACCGGATCCTCCAGCGTGAACCAGCGCTCGACGAGCTGCTCCGCCTCGCCCAGCCAGCGCGCCAGTCGCTCGCCCTCCGGATCCTCCGCGAACAGCTCCCCGAGCTCCGGCCGGGACTCCCGCAGCCGGTCCCACTGCCCCGGGATCAGCGACTTGGCCCGCGGCGCCGTCCGCTCGGTCGCCGGCGCGTCGAAGAGCCGTTCAAGGACCGCGTGCACCAGGGTTCCCCGGGTCGCCGCCTCGCTCGGCTTCTCCGGGAGCCGGTCGATCACCCGGAACCGGTACAGCAGCGGACACTGCATGAAGTCACTGGCCCGCGAGGGCGACAGGGAGGCAGGCGGCCGGGCCGTCGGCCCCTCCGCCGCCGTGACCGGCCCTTCTCCCTGTGTGACGTCCGCGCCCCGAGCCTGCGCGGCGTCCTCGATGCTGCTGTCCATGACCACAGACCATACGGCCCGCCACTGACAGTCACCCAACCCGCGCGTCGGCCCGGCCAACACAGGGGGTGCCGGGGCGAAACACGCCACGACGGCCGCATACCATCGACCAGAGACGACGCATCTAACGAGGGGACACCGTGGACGTGAGCGGCGGCAGCGGGCAGCCCCGGTCGGACAACGCCGAACCGACCGAGCACCGCGCAGGTCCTACGGCCCCGCCCACCGACGGAGGCCCGGAGCCGAGCGACGCCCGCGCCACCGACCCCACCGACCAGACCGAACCGACGCGGGAGACATCCGGCGGGGAGCCTGCGCCACGAGCCCCGGAATCTCCGGAGGCGACGGTGACGCCCCAGACGCCGGAGGCCGAGGAAACGCCGGAACCAGCGTCCGCACCGCGCACCGACGGGCCCCGGGAACCCCGCGAGACCCACCCGGAGCCGGCCGCTGGCACCCCCTCGGCCGCCCGAGCCGGTCAGGACCCGGATGCCGAACCCGAGCCGGCCGTCGGCACCCCCTCGGCCGCCGGCACCCGCCCCGAGCCCGCCGACGGTCCCGAGTCCGCCCCCGAGGCCCGCAGGGACGCGCCCGCCGGTGCACCCGGTGAAGGCGACGGCCCGGCCCGGACACAGTCCGGTATGGCCAAGGGACAGCCGCCGCAGCGGCCCAAGGAACCCGGTGGCGGGCTGCTCATGGGGCGGCCCTTCGGCGTCCCCGTGTACGTCGCCCCCAGCTGGTTCGTCGTCGCCGCCCTGATCACCTGGGTCTTCGGCGGCCAGCTCGACCGCGTGCTGCCCGAACTCGGCGCCGCCCGCTACCTCGTCTCCCTCTTCTTCGCCATCGCCTTCTACGCCTCCGTCCTGGTCCACGAACTCGCCCACACGGTCGCCGCGATCCGCTTCAAGCTCCCCGTCCGCCGCATCCAGCTCCAGTTCTTCGGCGGCGTCTCCGAGATCGAGAAGGAGGCCGAGACCCCCGGACGGGAGTTCGTGCTGGCCTTCGTCGGCCCGCTGCTCTCCCTCGTCCTGTCCGGCCTCTTCTACCTCGCCATGCAGCCCGTCGAGCCCGGCACCGTCGCCGGCGTCCTGCTGGCCGGCCTGATGGTCTCCAACCTCATCGTCGCCGCCTTCAACCTCCTGCCCGGCCTGCCCCTCGACGGCGGCCGGATGCTCCGCGCCGTCGTCTGGAAGATCACCGGCAGGCCCATGAGCGGCACCGTCGCCGCCGCCTGGGTCGGCCGCGCCCTCGCCGTCTCCGTCCTCATCGGCCTCCCGCTGCTCAACCACTGGGGCGCCTTCGGCGGCGGCACCGAGAACAGCAACGGCATGGACGCCGTCACCGACGCCCTGCTCGCCGCCATCCTCGCCGCGATCATCTGGACCGGCGCCGGCAACAGCCTGCGCATGGCCCGGCTCCGCGAACACCTCCCGGAACTGCGCGCCCGCACCCTGACCCGCCGCGCCGTCCCGGTCGAGAACGACACCCCGCTCTCCGAGGCCCTGCGCCGTGCCAACGCCGCCGGCGCCCGCGCCCTCGTCGTCGTCGACGCCGACGGCAACCCCCTCTCCCTCGTCCGCGAGGCCGCGATCGTCGGCGTACCCGAACACCGCCGCCCCTGGGTCGCCGTCAGCGGCCTCGCCCAGGACCTCACCGACGGCATGCGCGTCTCCGCGGAACTCGCGGGCGAGGACCTCCTCGACGTCCTGCGCGCCACCCCTGCCACCGAGTACCTGGTGGTCGAGGAGACCGGCGAGATCTACGGCGTCCTGTCGGCGGCGGACGTCGAACGGGCCTTCGTCAGGGCCATGGCCCGGCCCAGCTGAGAACCGCCCTCCCGGGGCGGGCTCAGCCGCTCCCGGCCACCGCCCGTGCCCGCCGCTGCCGCCGCCGGACGGCGATCAGCACCGCCGACGCGACCGCCGTGAGCGCCACGGCGACCGGGGCCACGGCCTGCCACGGGATGTGGAGCAGGAGCGCGCCGAAGGCACAGCCGAGTCCGGCGACCAGCACGATGCCCAGCAGCCGGCGCCCCAGCGGGCGCCAGGTCCAGGGTTCGGGGTCGTCCGGCCGGACCAGCCGCACCAGGCCGAACCACGCGCCCAGCGCCGCCAGGAGGGCTGCCGTCACGCCGAGCCCGGCGAACATCTGCGGCTCGTCGCGCGGTTCGTCGGCGGTGGCCTGCTCGTCGTCGTACCGGACGAGCCGCATCACGGCCCCGCGCCAGACCACGGCGTCCACCCGGTCCCCGGTCCGCAGCTGCCGCAGCACCGGTCCCGGGTCGCCGAACGCGACCACGCCGTTCCAGTACGGAGTCCGAACAGACCTCGGCCGCCCGGTACGCGCGGTACTCCTGCACGGTGGTGGGCAGCATCACGGTGAACAGGTAGAAGCAGGCGTACGCCGCGACCACGGCCCCGATCAGCAGTGCGCAGCCCGACGCCTGCGACCAGCTTCTGGCCGGTCCGTCTCCGGCCCCGTCCGCCATGATCCGCCCCTCCCCGTCCGCCGGACCGTCCGGAGGACTTCCCGTCGGCCCGTCAGGCGTCACCCGGCATGGACACCGCGACTCCACGAGGCGGTTCCAGGCCGCCTTCACCGTGGTCGGTGCCCTCCGCAAACCCCGGTAGGCTGTTCACATGTCCGAACCGACCGGTGCCGCCCGCAGGCGCGGGCCCTTCAAGGTCGGGGACCAGGTACAGCTGACCGACCCCAAGGGCCGCCACTACACGTTCACGCTCGAAGCCGGGAAGAACTTCCACACCCACAAGGGCTCCTTCCCGCACGACGAACTGATCGGCGCTCCCGAGGGCAGCGTTGTCCGCACCACCGGCAACGTCGCCTACCTCGCGCTGCGCCCCCTGCTCCCCGACTACGTCCTGTCCATGCCCCGCGGGGCAGCAGTCGTCTACCCCAAGGACGCGGGGCAGATCCTCTCCTTCGCCGACATCTTCCCGGGCGCCCGCGTCGTCGAGGCCGGCGTCGGCTCCGGCTCGCTCAGCAGCTTCCTGCTGCGTGCCATCGGCGACCAGGGCATGCTGCACAGCTACGAGCGCCGCGCGGACTTCGCCGAGATCGCCCAGCAGAACGTAGAGCGCTACTTCGGCGGCCCGCACCCGGCCTGGCAGCTCACCGTGGGCGACCTCCAGGACAACCTCTCGGACACCGACGTCGACCGTGTCATCCTCGACATGCTCGCCCCCTGGGAGTGCCTGGAGGCCGTCTCCAAGGCACTCGTCCCCGGCGGCATCCTGTGCTGCTACGTCGCCACCACCACCCAGCTCGCCCGGACCGTCGAGTCCATCCGTGAGATCGGCTGCTTCAACGAGCCGACCTCCTGGGAGACGATGATCCGCAACTGGCACGTGGAGGGCCTTGCGGTCCGCCCCGACCACCGGATGATCGGCCACACCGGCTTCCTGCTCACCGCCCGCCGCCTCGCCGACGGCGTCGAGCCGCCCATGCGCCGCCGCCGCCCCGCCAAGGGCGCCTACGGCGAGGACTACGACGGCCCCAACGCCGACGGCGGCGCCGGCCGCTGAGCCCGCCCCCGCTGCCGCGTCAACGTAAGAGCGCCGCGGCCGAGTTCCCCGGACCCCACCCGAAATCAGCCGCCGCGCTCGTGCCGTGAAGCCCCACCAGACACGCGCGCACCCCCCCG
>NZ_JBHXLU010000030.1:0-110448 GCF_042720695.1 Streptomyces sp. NPDC058457
GTTAATCCCCCACCCCGCCGGCCGGGCCGCGGCCACCCGCGGGGTCATCGCCCTGTCGTCAGCAGATGCGCGGCAGTTGCTCCCCGAGCGGCAGGTCCACGACCCGGGTGCCGCCCAGGCCGGTCGCCGCCACCACCATGCCGGGGTGCTCGGTCACGCACTGGCCGATGACCGCCGCACCCGTTCCCTGCGGATGGGTGCGCATCGCCGCGAGGACGGCCTCGGCCTCCGTCGGCGGGACGAAGGCGACCAGCCGCCCCTCGTTGGCGACGTAGAGCGGGTCCAGGCCGAGGAAACCGCAGGCGCCGGCGACCGCGTCCGGGACCGGGACGGCCCGTTCGGCCAGCCGTACCCCGGTTCCCGAGGCGCGGGCGATCTCGTTGAGCGACGCGGCCAGACCGCCGCGGGTCGGGTCGCGCAGGACGTGGATGTCGGGGGTGACATCCAGCATGGTCGCGACCAGGTCGGCCAGCGGCGCGGTGTCGCTCGCGATCTCGACGCCGAACTCCAGCCCCTCACGCACGCTGAGCACGGCGACACCGTGCAGCCCGATGGGCCCGCTGACGATGACGGCGTCCCCGGGCCGGGCCCGCTGCGGCCGGATGTCGACGCGCTCGGGGACCAGGCCGACGCCGGCGGTGGTGACGTACACCCCGTCCCCGTGGCCGCTCTCGACCACCTTGGTGTCGCCGGTGGCGATCGTGACACCGGCCGTCTCGGCCGCCGCGCCCATGGCCTGCGCGATGCGTTCGACGACGGTCAGCTCGACGCCCTCCTCCAGGACGAAGGCGGCGGAGAGGTAGGCGGGCCGGGCGCCGCTCATCGCCAGGTCGTTGACGGTGCCGTTGACGGCGAGGTCGCCGAGGCAGCCGCCGGGGAAGAACAGCGGCCGTACGACGTAGGAGTCGGTGGAGAGGGCCAGCCGGGCGCCGCCGAGGTGGAGGACGGCGGAGTCGGTCATCCCGGCGAGGAGGGCGTTGCCGTAGGCGGGGGCGAAGATCTGCTCGATCAGTTCGGCGGAGAGGGCGCCGCCTCCGCCGTGGCCCATGACCACGACCGGCTGGTCGCGGATCGGCGCCGGGCAGGTCCAGTTCGCGGGGTCGACGACGGTCTGCTCAGCCAACGGGGTTCATCTCCTCGCGCGGGAGCGCCGGTTCGGACATCCGGCGGTACAGGTAGTAGGCGGCGCAGGCGCCCTCGCTGGAGACCATGGTGGCGCCGAGCGGGGTGCGCGGGGTGCAGGTGGTGCCGAAGGCCGCGCAGTCGGTGGGTTTGATGAGCCCCTGCAGGACTTCGCCGGCGCGGCACTCGGCGGGTTCCTCGGTGCGGATGTCGCTGACGTCGAAGCGGTGTTCGGCGTCGAACGCGCGGTAGGCCTCGCTCAGCCGCCAGCCGCTGCCGGGGATGCGGCCGATGCCGCGCCAGGCCCGGTCGGTGACCTCGAAGACCTCCTCGATCATGCGGATCGCGGCCGGGTTGCCGTCGGCGCGCACGGCACGGGCGTAGGCGTTCTCCACCCGGTGCTCGCCGCGCTCCAGCTGGCCCACCGTGCGGCGGATGCCCTCCAGGATGTCGAGCGGTTCGAAGCCGGTGACGACGATGGGGACCCGGTGCCGTTCGGCGAGTTCGGGGTACTCGGCCATGCCCATCACGCTGCACACGTGCCCGGCGGCCAGGAAGCCCTGCACCCGGCAGGCAGGGGCGGTCATGATGGCCTCGATGGCCGGGGGGACCCGGACATGGGAGACCAGGAGGGTGAAGTTGGCCAGGCCGAGGCGCTTGGCCTGGTGGACGGCCATGGCGTTGGCGGGGGCGGTGGTCTCGAAGCCGATGGCGAAGAACACCACCTGCTTGTCCGGGTGGCGCCGGGCGAGCTGGAGCGCGTCGAGCGGTGAGTAGACCACGCGGACGTCACCGCCCGCGCCCCTGACCCGGAACAGGTCCCGGTCGGTGCCCGGGACGCGGAGCATGTCGCCGAACGAGCAGAAGATCACGTCGGGGCGGGCGGCGATCTCCAGTGCCTTGTCGATGCACTCCAGGGGGGTGACACAGACCGGGCAGCCCGGGCCGTGGATCAACTCCACCTCTTCCGGCAGGAGTTGGTCGATGCCGTGCCGGATGATCGAGTGGGTCTGGCCGCCGCACACCTCCATCAGGGCCCAGGGCCGGGTGGCGGTGGCCCTGATCTCGTCCAGGAGCCGGCGGGCCAGCTGGGGGTCGTTGAACTCGTCGAGGTACTTCACCGGGCCTCGCTCCCCTCGGACTCGGACTGCCGGGCCGCCTGCTGCCAGGCGTCGCCGAACTCCTCCTCCAGGAGCCCTAGTTCCTCGAAGAGCTTGAGGGAGGCCAGGGCCGACTCCTCGTCAAGTCGCTGCAGGGCGAAGCCCACGTGGACGATGACGTACTCGCCGACCTCGACGTCCGACACGTACTCCAGACACGCCTGCTTCTGCACCCCGCCGAAGTCGATCAGGCCGGTGAGCGGATCGGCGGTGTGGTCGATGCTCACGACTCTGCCGGGCACTGCCAAACACATGGGTCACTCCGTCTCGTCGGTGACTGCCGTGGATCGGTCGTCGTCGGGTCGTCTCCGGTGGGCCGCGACCACCAGTTGCCCGAGGGCCAGTCCGCCGTCGTTCGGCGGGACTTCGCCGTGCCGCAGGACCGTGAATCCGGCGCCGTGCAGCAGGCCCGCGCTCGCGTCCTCGAGGAGCGCGTTGGCGAACACGCCTCCGGTGAGGGCGACCGTGGTCAGCCCGGTGGCCCGGCGCGCGTCGGCGCAGAGGTCGAGGACCGCCCGGCCGACCCCGCGGTGGAAGCGGGCCGCGATCACCGGCACCGGGGTGCCGCGCCGCAGGTCGGCGATGATCGCGCGCAGCGCGGGGGCCGGGTCGAAACCGTCGCCGAAGGGGTACCCGGCCGTGTCCACGCCCCAGGCCGCGCAGGCCTGTGCCTCCAGCTCCAGGGCGGCCTGGGCCTCGTACCCGGCGCGGTGGCACACGCCCGCGAGGGAGGACACGGCGTCGAAGAGGCGCCCCATGCTGGAGGTGGCGACACAGCCGACCTGGCTCGGCAACTGCCGTGCCAGCAGCCTGAGCTCCTCGCGGGAGCAGGCGGCGACACTGGGCAGGTCGGGGTCCCAGGGCAGTCCGGCCGCCCACAGCCGGGCCAGTGCGGTCCGGCACGGGTTGGCGACACCCGCGTCCCCGCCGGGCAGCGGGGCCGGGGCGAGGTGGGCGAGCCGCCGGTAGCCGGTGTAGTCGGCGACGAGCACCTCGCCGCCCCAGACGGTGCCGTCGTCGCCGTAGCCGGTGCCGTCGAAGGCGACGCCGATGACGGGTGTGGTGCCGTCGAGGCCTGCCTGGGCCATCGCCGAGGCGATATGGGCGTGGTGGTGCTGGACGAACACCGGCTTGCCCAGGGCGAGTCGGGTGGCGCGGCGGCGGGCCCAGGCTGCCGAGTGGTAGCCCGGGTGGCGGTCGGCGGCGACCAGTTCGGGGCGGACCCCGGTCAGCCGGTACACGTGCCGTTCCGCCCTGACGGCCGCCTCCAGGGTGGCCAGGTCGCCCATGTCGCCGATGTGCGGCCCGAACCAGGCCAGGTCGCCCTCGCCGGCGCACAGCGCGTTCTTGAGGTCGCCGCCCACTGCCAGCGCGGGCCGCACCGGGACCGGCAGGCGCAGCGGGCGCGGCGCGTATCCACGGGAGCGGCGCAGAACCTGCTCGGTGCCGTCGGCACGGACCCGCAGCAGGGAGTCGTCGCACGGCGAGGCGATGGGCCGGTCGTGGGCCAGCCAGGCGTCGGCGAGCCCGAACAGCCGGGTCAGCGCCTCCTCGTCGTCCGTGACGATGGGCTCGCCCGAGCGGTTGCCGCTGGTCATGACCAGGACGCGGGGGCCGGGCGGGTCGCCGGGGAGGCCGAAGAGGAGGGTGTGGACGGGGGTGTAGGGCAGCAGCACGCCGAGGTGCGGGCTGCCGGGGCAGACGCCGGGCGCGAGCCGGGCGGCGGGGCGGGGGCGGAGGAGGACGATGGGGCGCCGGGGGCTGGTGAGCGCGGCCCGCTCGGCCGTCCCGACCTCGGCGATCCGCTCCGCCTCCCCGAGGTCGGCGCACATCACCGCGAACGGCTTGTCGCCGCGCGCCTTGCGGGTGCGCAGGGTGTCGACGGCCCGGGCGTCGGAGGCGTCGCAGGCCAGGTGGTAGCCGCCGATACCCTTCACGGCGATGATCTGCCCGGTGGCGAGAAGTTCTCGTGCCCGTGAGAGGGCATCACCGTCGAGAGCGGCTCTCACTCCGCTGCCCGCGGCGGGCACCAGCCGCAGCCGGGGACCGCAGTCCGGGCAGGCCACGGGCTGGGCGTGGAAGCGGCGGTCGGCCGGGGCGTCGTACTCGCCGGCACAGGCGGGACACATGGGGAAGCCGGACATCGTGGTGACCACGCGGTCGTACGGCATTCCGGTGGCGATGGTGAAGCGGGGCCCGCAGTGGGTGCAGGTGATGAAGGGGTGGCGGTGCCGGCGGTCGGCCGGATCGGCCAGTTCGCGCAGGCACTCGGGGCAGGTGGCGGTGTCGGGCGGGAGGTGGGTGCGGCCCGGGGCCGACTGATCGGTGGCGCGGATGGTGAAGCCGGGGTCCGCCCCGGTGGCCGGTACCTCCTCGACGCCCACGGCGGTCACGGTGGCCAGCGGCGGCGGTTCTCCGGTGAGCCGCTCGCAGAACCGTGCGACGCCGGCCGCCGCCCCCTCGACCTCGATGAGCACCCCGCTCGCCGTGTTGCCGACGAACCCGGTGAGCGCGAGTTCGGCGGCCAGGCGGTGGACGTAGGGGCGGAACCCCACGCCCTGTACGGTCCCGCGCACGGTGATGCGCCGGCGGACGGCGGCCGTCGTGGTGGGCGCCGTCACGAGGCGGTGGGAGCGTGGACGTGACCGTGCGGGTGCGGGGCGAGGGGCGGTGTGTGCACGGGGGCGCCGTCGCGTACGGCGAGCACCCGGTCGAGGACCGTGTCGACGCCCTCCCCGGTGCGGGCGCAGGTGCGGATGATCTCCACCCCGGGGTTGACCCGCCGGACGTGGTCGGCGAAGTCGGTCTCGTCGAAGCCGGCGGGCCCGGCGAGGTCGGTCTTGGTGAGCACGACCAGATGCGCGGAGCCGAAGGCGGTCGGGTACTTCGAGGGCTTGTCCTCGCCCTCGGTCACCGCCATCAGCACGATCCGCAGGTGCTCGCCGAGGTCGTAGGAGGCCGGGCAGACCAGGTTGCCGACGTTCTCCACGAACAGCAGCGCGGTCTCCGGCGGCAGCCAGCCCTCCAGATGGCCGCGGACCTGCCGTGCCTCCAGGTGGCACAGCCCGTCGGTGAGCAGCTGCTTGACCGGCGCCCCGGAACGGGCCAGGCGTCTCGCGTCGTTCTCGGTGGCGAGGTCGGCGGTGAAGGCGGCGACGGGCACGCCCCGCTCCCCCGCCCGGGCCAGCACCCGGCCGAGCAGCTCGGTCTTGCCGCTGCCGGGGCTGGAGAGCAGGTTCACCACGCTCACCCCGCGCGCCGCCAGATCGCTGCGCAGGCTCGCGGCCAGGCCGTCGTTCCTGGCCAGGACGGCCCGGGTGACCTCCTCCGACTGACACATGGGTACTCCGCTCCTCGGTCGCTGGGCTCGGGCAGAACCTTCGGAGCGGATGGGTCCGCGTCCTGGTCCGCTGAGCGCTTCGCTGGTGATGCCGTTCGTTTACCGCGGGCCGGTGGGGGCTGGTCGCGCCCACGCGGCGGTGGCCGCACATCGGCTCAGCCCCGCGCCCCTGACGGGGCGCGGTTCCGCAGCCGACTTCACCAGGTCCGCTCAGCGATCCTCCGCGCCGGTGGCGGCTGTCGGCGGGCGACCGGCCGCGGCGGGGGCCGTGGATTCCTCCGGGCGGTCCAACGCGGGCGTGACCAGGGGATCGGCCAGCAGCGCCGGGACCAGGGTGTGCAGCGCCGCGACGGCCCGTCCGACCGCGTCCCGGACGGGTGCGCTCAGTCCCGGGGCGATGTCCTCGTCGCCGCGCGGCAGCTCCCCTGGCTCACAGGCGAGGACGAGGACGCGGGGCAGGGGTTCGTCGCCGAGGTGGGCGGCGAGCGCGAGCACCTTCGCCGGGTCCATGCCGTGCGCCTCGGGCGGGGCGGCCGAGCGGCCGTCGGGGAGTTCGGGCTCGACGAGGGACAGGGTGCCGGGGTGTTCGCCGCGTGCGGCCGCGTCCACGAGCACGACCACCGACCAGCCGTCGAGCAGGGTGCAGGCGAGGTCCATGCCCCGGATGCCGTAGTCCCGGACCCGTACTCCGGGTGGCAGCGGACGCGCGTCGAGGGCGCGGATCACCTCCGGGCCGAAGGCGTCGTCACCGAGGAAGATGTTGCCGACGCCCGCCACCAGCAGCCGCGTCACCGGGCACCGCCCGGGACCTTGCGGACGAAGTCGGAACGCAGCGAGTGGTAGGCGGCGCCCGGGTCGAAGAACACGGCGTGCATCCGGGCGAGTTCGTCCCGCCGGTACTCGGCGAGCGGCCGTTCCGCCTCGTCGGCCCGGCGCGCCGCGGCCTTGGCGGCGATCCGGCGGTCGAGGTCCGGAGTGCGGACGAGCTCGGCCGCCAGTCGTTCGGCCTCGGCGGTGAAGCCCTGTGCGGGGACCGGCAGCAGCCGGTCGACGAGCCCGGTCCGGGCGGCCGTCGCGGCGCTCACCGGCTGGGCCTGCTCCGTCAGCCGCCGGGCGGTGTCCGCGCCGACGCGGCGCGGCAGCGAGTACGTCCAGAACTCCGAGCCGTACAGGCCCATCCGCCGGTAGTGCGGGTTGAGGACGGTGCCGGCCCGGCACCAGACCTCGTCGGCGGCGAGGGCGAGCATGGCACCGCCGGCCGCCGCATTCCCGCCGAGCGCGGCCACGACGAGCCGGTCGGTGGTCCGCAGCACGGCCTCGACCAGGTCGTCCATGGCGTCGAGGTTGGCCCGGGACTCCTCGGCGGGGTCCGGGGCGGCCTCGATGACGTTGAGGTGGATGCCGTTCGAGAAGAAGTCGCGCCGGCCGCCGAGCACCAGGACCCGGGTGGGCCGGTCGAGGGCGTACCGGTAGGCGGCGAGCAGGCGCCGGCAGTGGTCGGTGCTCATCGCGCCGCCGGGGAAGGAGAAGGCGACGAGGCCGACGTCGCCGTGCTGCCGGTAGCGGATGTCGGTCCAGGTGCGGCGGTCCGGGGGCAGTTCGAGCGGGGCGGGGCTCTCGGGGAGGGCGGGGTCGGCGAGGACGTCGGTGGCGGGGCGGCGGAACGGGGCCGGGTCGCCGGAGTTCTTGCGGGGGCGCAGCTCGGGGATCCAGACGGCGCCGTCGCGGGTGGCCCGGCAGACCGCGCCCGCCCGGGTCGCGAGCAGTTCACCGGGTGCTCCGCGCAGTCCGTCCTCGGGGTGGCCGCCGTGCAGGAACACCTCGCGGCCGAGGAGTTCGTCCAGCACCCCGGGCTGCGAGTCGGCCCCGCGCAGCTTGCGCAGCACCGTCGCGGTGTCGTCGGCCGCCCAGTCGATCCGCCGCCGCTGCTGCCGGAAGACGTCACGCCAGACGACCTGCCCGTGGATGGCGGGGTCGCTCTGCGGCCGCGGTTTGTACGAGCCGTCCGCGTACCGTCGTACGGCCCGGTGGACGGCGGTGAGGGCGGCGTCGGCGGTCTCGTTGCGGTAGAGGTCGCTCTTGCCGACCGGCGCCACCGGGAACGGCTCGCTCGCCCAGACCGCGCCCGCGTCCATGGCCGCCTCGGCCTGGAGCACGGTCACTCCCCACCGGTCCGCCTCGCCGGCGATGGCCCAGTCGAGGGAGGAAGGGCCGCGGTCGCCGAGCGGTCCCGGGTGGACGATCAGGCAGGTGTGCTCCTGCCAGACGTCCTCGGGGAGTGCCGTCTTCAGCATCGGTGCGACGATCAGCTCCGGGCGCCGGTCCCGTACGGCGCGGCGGACGGTGTCGGGGCCCCGCCCGGCGAGGACGACGTCCACCCGGTGGCCGAGGTCGGACAGTTCGGCGTAGACCCGCTGGGACAGGCTGTTGAACGCGCTCGCGACGAGCAGAATGTCCATGGTGCGGCATATTTGCCGCTTCAGCGGCTCCCGGAAAGGACCCGTGCGGCGTTTCGCCGGCCGTCCTGCGCCGGGCGGCCCTCCCCCGCCCGTTCAGGGCGCCCCTCCTCCATCCGGAACGCCCACTCCATCCTGGGCTCCATCACGCACCGGAAGACCCGGCGCACCGGCGGGGTGCACAGCAGCGTCACCACCACGGCGGCGACGAGGGTGGCGGTCAGCGCGCCCAGCGGGCCGTGCATCCAGGCGGGGCCGTACCAGTGGGCGGGCTTGGCGCCCTGGGCGACGAAGCCGTGCAGCAGGTAGCCGTACAGCGTGCCCGCGCCGAGGGCGGTGAACCAGGTGCGGCGGCCCGGTACCCAGGCGAGGAAGCAGGCGGCCAGCACCAGGGAACAGCCGAAGGTGACAAGGGTCATGACGGGCCCGTACCAGGCGGGCACGCCGAGCTGCTCGGCGCTGTACCGGTGGAAGAACCAGCGGTAGCCCTGGTGCGGCACCGCCCAGTAGGCCACGGCGAGGGCGCAGCCTACGACGGGCACGGCGGCCACCCGCACGCGCGGGCGGCGCAGCAGGCCGAAGTGCTCCGGCCGCAGACACAGACCGAGCACGAAGTACGGCAGGAACTGCAGGACCCGCTGCAGGTCGAGGTCGTTTCCGATGGACGACGACAGGCTCGCGAGCATGGCGATCGCGAGCGCGACGGGCAGCGGCCACCGCAGCAGCCGCCAGACGGGCGTCGTCAGCCGCCAGATGAACAGGGCCGCCAGGAACCAGGTCAGGTACAGCGGGTCCAGCAGGCTGATCTCGCGGTCCGGGGCGTGGTCGCTCCAGCGGGTGAAGAGGGTGTAGGCGACCTCGAACACCACGTAGGGCACGGCGACCCCGGTGACCAGCCGTCTGATCCGGGCCGGGCTCGCGTCGAAGCCGCGGGAGAAGTACCCGGAGACGACGATGAACGCCGGCATGTGGAAGGCGTACACGAACGTGTAGAGCGCGGTGACGGTACGGCTGTCCGAGCGCAGCGGCTCCCAGGCGTGCCCGACGGCCACGAGCACGATCGCCAGGTACTTCGCGTTGTCGAAGTAGGCGTCGCGGCGTGCGGCCGGTGGACCACTGCGGTCTACTGCGGTTGCTGTCTCACGGGAGCCTGACAGACCAGAACACCTCACAGGACATGCGCTCCGGGGAGCGACGCGGGCACGACTCCGGTCACGCTGCTCTCCGGATTCCGGCGGAGTAAACCAGCCATCGTGTTCAGGTGCAAAGGCGGAAACGAGATCCGTCCGATGCGCCAGGGCACGAAAATGGTTCCGCCCGTGTCGGTCGATGCCTCTTTGGAGCGTGCCGCGTGACGTCGTCGGACCGTGTATCCGCACGATTCGTGGAACTGCTGGACACCCGCCCGGAGACCCTGCGGGCAGCCGCCGAGGACTTCGGCCACCTGGTGAGCGCACCGCCGCTGGGCGTGCTGCGGCCCCGGTCGGCGGCCGAGGTCAGGGACGTGCTGGCGTATGCCGGGCCGCGCGGGATCCCGGTGGCGGCGCGGGCCGGCGGTCATTCGATGTACGGCCAGGGGCAGGCCCGCGGCGGGATCGTCCTGGACCTCTGTGAGCTGAGCGCGGTCGGGCCGGTGGCCGGGGACCGGGTGGAGGTCCGGGCGGGGGCGCTGTGGCGGGACGTGCTCGCGGCCACCCTGCCGTACGGGCTCGCCCCGCCCGTGCTCACCGACTACCTCGGTGCCGGCGTCGGCGGTGTGCTGAGCGTGGGCGGGCTGGGCGGCGCCAGCCACCGGCACGGCCTGGTCGCGGACTCGGTGCTGGAGCTGGAGGTGGTGACCGGTGCCGGCGAGCACCTGGTCTGCTCGCCGGAACACCACGGCGCCCTCTTCCACGCGGTCCTGGCCGGCCTGGGACAGGTGGCCGTCATCGTCCGGGCCACCCTGCGCCTGTCCCCCGCACCCGCCCTGGTGCGCCGCTACTGCCTGTACTACCCCGGCCTCGACGCCTACCTGGCCGACCAGCACCTGCTGGCGACGGACCGGCGCTTCGACCACCTCGAAGGCCAGGCCCGCCCCACCGAGGACACCGCAGGCGACTGGACCTACATGGTCGAGGCCGTGACCGCCCACCGGGGGACGACCCCGCCCGACGACGGGACCCTCCTCGGCGGCCTCTCCTTCACCGCTTCGGAGAGCACGGACCTCGCATACGCCGAGTTCGCGAACCGGGTCGCCACCGACGAGGAGATCCTGCGCGCGACCGGCGAGTGGCTGTACCCGCACCCCTGGCTGAACCTGCTGCTCCCCGAGGACACCGCCGCGTCCGTCGTGACCGGCATCCTCGCCGACCCCGGCTTCCGGGACCTGCGCGCGGGCGGCCTGGTCCTGCTCTATCCCCTGCTCACCCGCACCCTGCGGGCCCCGCTGTTCCGCCACCCGCGCGGCGAGGTCGTCCATCTGCTCGCCCTGTTGCGCACCGCCGCCCCCGGCGCGGCGGACCCGATGGTGGCCGCCAACCGCACGGCGTACGAGTACGCGCGGGCGAAGGGCGCGATCGCCTACCCGGCCAACGCGCTGCCCATGTCCCCCGGCGACTGGCGGGAGCACTACGGCAGCCGGTGGAGCACCCTGGCCGAGGCCAAGAGCGTCCACGACCCGCACGGCATCCTGGGCCGGGGGCACGGCCTGTGGGGACCGTCATGAGGCGGGAGCGGACCGGAACGTCGGCATCGGGTTCCGCCGGGGTGTCGATTCCGGCCGGCTCCGTTCGTCGGTGGGATGCAGGAAGCTCTTGAGCACCGGGAGGAACCATGAAGTACATGTTGCTGGTCTGCGGCGACGACACCGCCGACGCATCCGGGATGGCGCCGGTCGAACCCTGGGTGGAGGAGCACGGTGTCCGGCGCGGGACCCGGTTGTACGGCCACCGGCTGGAGCTGCCGGACCGGGCGGTCACCGTGCGGGTGCGGGACGGGGAGGTGCTGCGGACCGACGGGCCGTTCGCGGAGACGAAGGAGTACGTGGCCGGGTTCGACGTCGTCGACTGCGACAGCCTGGAGGAGGCCGTACGGGTCGCCGCCGGGCACCCGGTGGCCACCATCGGGGCCATGGAGGTGCGCCCGTTCTGGGACGAGGGGCTCATGGAGGACGCCGAGACGGCCGTACGCCGGATCGACGCGGAACTGACGGAGGCCGCCCGTCACCGGGACATCGACCGGATGACGGCCTGCTACGCACCCGACGTGGAGGTCTTCGGGCCCGCCGGTGCTGAGACGCAGTCGGGAATCGGCGCGCTGCGCAAGACGGTCGAGGCGTGGTTCGCGACGCTGAGCGGGCCCGTGCACCGCGAGGTACTGGAACTCCGCGTGCGTCCCGGGGAGGGCAGCACCTTCAGTCACGCCCTCGTCCGGATCCACGGCACCCGTGTGACCGGGGAGCCCCTGGACCGGGTGATGCGTGCGACCACCGGCTACCGGGACACCGGTTTCAGCTGGCTGATCGCGCACGAACACGTCTCGGTGCCCCTGGAGGCGAAGCCGTCATGAAGTACGTCATGTTCATCTGCACCCCGGTCGGCGGCGAGGAGCTCAGCCCCGCCGAGATCGCCGAGGACCCGCGCTTCACCTCGTACATCCAGGAGGTCCGTACCCGGGGCGTCGTCAAGGGCGGCGCCCGGCTGCGGCCCGCCGCCGACGCGACGACCGTCCGTGTCCAGGGTGCCGAAGTGCTGCTGAGCGACGGGCCGTTCGCCGAGACCAAGGAGTACGTCGCGGGCTTCGACGTCGTCGAGGTCGCCGACCTCGACGAGGCGATCGCGCTGGCCTCCCGGCACCCCGCGGCGCTCGCCGGCGGCTCGGTAGAGGTACGGCCGGTCTGGGAGTGAGCACCACGGACGAGGTCGCGGAGGCCGTCGCCGCCGCCTTCCGCACGGAGTGGGCCCAGGTCGTCGCCACCCTGATCCGGGTGACCGGCGACTGGGACCTCGCCGAGGAGTGCGCGCAGGACGCCTTCGCCCAGGCGCTGGAGCGGTGGCGGCGCGACGGCGTGCCGGGCCGCCCCGGCGCCTGGCTGACCACGACCGCCCGCAACCGCGCCCTGGACGTGCTGCGCAGGGAGGCGGTGGGGGCCAGGAAGCTGCGGGAGGCGGCGGTGCCGGCACGGGACGAGGGACCGTACGACCCGGACGACGACGGCGACGACAGCGGGGTGGCGGACGACCGGCTGCGGCTGCTCTTCACCTGCTGCCACCCGGCGCTGCCGATCGAGGCCCGGGTCGCACTGACGCTGCGCACCCTCGCCGGGCTGACCACGCCCGAGATCGCCCGCGCGTTCCTCGTCCCCGAGGCGACGATGGCGCAGCGGCTGGTGCGGGCCAAGCGGAAGATCCGCAACGCCGGCATCCCGTACCGGGTGCCGCCCGCGCATCTGCTGCCCGAACGCACGACAGGCGTCCTCGGCGTGCTGTATCTCCTGTTCAACGAGGGGTACGCGGCCACGGCCGGCGCCGACCTGATGCGGACCGGCCTGTGCGCCGAGGCGATCCGGCTGGCCCGGCTGCTGGCCGGGCTGATGCCCGACGAACCGGAGGTCGTCGGGCTGCTCGCGCTTCTGCTGCTGCACGACGCCCGCCGGGACACCCGGGCGGACGCGGCCGGCGACCTGGTGACCCTGGAGGACCAGGACCGCACGGCCTGGGACCGCGCCGAGATCGACGAGGGCACCGCGCTCCTGGACGGCGCGCTGCGCCGGGGCCGCCCCGGCCCGTACCAGATCCAGGCCGCCATCGCGGCCTGCCACACCGCCGCTCCGGCGGCCGCCGACACCGACTGGGCCGACATCGCCGGCCTCTACGGCGAACTCCAGCGGTACGTCCCCTCGGCCGTGGTCCGGCTGAACCGCGCGGTCGCCGTGGGCATGGCGGAGGGCGGGGAGGCGGGGCTCGCCCTGGTGGCGGAGCTGGAGACGGAGGACGACCTGGCCGGCTACCACCTGCTGCCCGCGACCCGCGCCGACCTGCTGCGCCGCATGGGACGTACCCGGGAGGCGGCCCGGTCGTACGAGCGGGCGCTGGAGTTGGCGGAGAACGCGGCGGAGCGCAGGTTCCTGGAGAAGCGGCTCGCGGAGTGCCGGTCGGCGTAGGCGGCGGGGGTTCGCCGCAGGCTTCGGCCGGGGGTTGCCCCCACTTCGAATGCGGCGGCCCGCCGGAGTGATCGCGGCGCCTGCCGTGCCCGGCGTGATGACGCATGGCAACGTTTTCCGTGAAGTCCACGCCGGGTGCGCGAGCCGGGCGGTTGCCGGCCACGGACGTCACCTGCGACGCGTCCCCGCACTGACGGACGCCTCCGGGCCGTCCCGGCGGAGACGGCCCGGAGCACCGCACCGGGATCAGGCCCCGTCGCGCCGTCGCGCCTCCTGCGCGAGCGCCCTGAACTCCCGCCAATCCACCTGCGGCCGGGTCAGACCGCGTCGGCGCAGATAGCGGTCGGTGGCCCGCCTCGTGCTGCGGAGCACGCTCACCGCGTCGCTGACCCGGCCCGATCCCATCGGCTCCACCACCTTGGCGGGGACCAGGAGCAGTCCGGAGCCGCTCTCGCGCAGTTCGCCGCGCACGAGCGCGTTCTGCATGTGGTTGAGGCGCTCGTCGTGCCGGTGCACCAGCAGGGCGGCGGGGCCCGGAGCGGCCGGGCAGTCGGCCGGTACGTCCACGGCGAACCCTTCGCCCGTGGGCACCGGCCGGGTCCGGGCCAGTACCGGGGCCCCGGAGGCGTCGCGCGCGGCGAGCACCGCGGTCGGGAAGCGGGCGAGCTGCGCGGCGCCCACCAGGTCACCGGCCGCCGCCGCGGGCACGGGCAGGTCGGCCACGGGCGACGGCGGCCGTACGACGACCTGGTGGGGCGTCACCGTGATCAGCAGCCGCAGGTAGTACCAGTCCATCACCAGCCGCATCGGTGCCGAGACGTACGACCTGCTGTGCGGCTGCCGTTCGAACAGCATCCGCCAGTAGTCCTCGGCGCCCTGCGGCCCGGTCATGATCTCGTCGGGGCAGTCGGCGCGGCCGCCGACGAATATCTGCGGAGCCTTCTCCAGGCCGCTGCCGGTGGGGTCGGAGAAGAGCAGGGCGACGCGGCCGTCCCGACGGATGTTCAGCGCCTTCTGCGCGAACGCCAGGGAGGTGCTGAGCAGCAGCGTCCCGTCCGGGCGCCGCCGCACGGCCGTCGGCCAGGCGAGCGGGGTGCCGTCCCGGCCCAGGGTGACGAACTCGCAGGTCCGGTAGGCGTCCAGGACGTCGAGCGGGGCGGAGTCGAGGAGGGCCATGGTCTACTCGCCGTCCAGCGGGGCACGCATGGTCCGGCAGTAGGCGGCGTACTGGCGGCGGCCGACGGCCTGCCAGAGCAGCCTGCCGAGCAGCGGGGCCCTGCCCAGGAAGAAGGCGCTCTCCTCGGGGGTGGCCTCCTCCAGGATCGCGCCGAGGGCCAGCAGACGCTTGTTCTTCGGGAGCCCTTCCAGGCCGCGCTGTCCGACCAGTTCCCATTCCGGGACGGTCAGATGCTCGGCGATCAGCGGCAGCACCGAGCGCTCCTCCTCGTCGAGGTGATCCAGGAGCGCGCTCCGGTGCGCGTCCAGCGCCAGCGCCAGTTCCTCGCCGGTTATGGGGTCTGCGGACTGCTCCCACAGGGGCAGCCACTCGGTGACCGCCGCCAGGGTGCGGTCGATCGCCTCGTGCTGCTCCGTCATCCGCTCCACCAGCGCCTCGTCGTGCGCGGCCCGGGCCCGCAGCAGCGGCCAGATCAGCTCGTCCTCGGCGTGGTGATGGTGGTGCAGGCCGAGGGTGTAGTCGCGCAGGGCGGCGGCCACCTGTGCCGCGCGTGCGCGGTCGCCGTCGGGCACGGCGCGGACCAGCCGGGGCAGCAGCGCCGACTCGCGGCGGAAGACCCGGTGGACCACGACCATTTCGTGGGTATGAGGACGCTCTGCGGTGGCGGAGGCGCCGTGACTGCTGTTGAGGGACACGCTTTCCTGCTCCAACGATCTGGTGTGTACGTCAGCCGCAGACCGTGACCGACCCCTCTTGGCGTCCGCTTGGCGACCGGCTTGGCGGCGGGCGGGTGGTCGGCTCGGCGGCCTCGTACAACGCGCGTTCAACATCTGTTGACAGGATCGATGCAGCGCTCGGGTAGATTCCCGCGCCGTGCTGCGTTTGCGAGTCCTGGGTCCGCTGGGTGCCGAAGTCGCCGGGACACCCGTCGAGTTGGGTGCTCCGCGGCAGCGTGCTGTGCTGGGGCTGCTGGTTGCGGCCCGCGGCGGTGTCGTACCGGTCGACCGGATGACGGACGCGCTGTGGCGGGGCGAGCCGCCGGCCAAGGCCGCCGTGTCGCTGCACGCCTACCTGTCCAACCTGCGTCGGACGCTGGAGCCGGGGCGGCCGCCGCGGGCCCCGGCCACCGTCCTGGTCACCACGGCCCCCGGATACGCCCTGCGGCTGGCCGGGGACGCGGTGGACGCCTGGCGGTTCGAGACCTGGGTCGGGCGCGCCCGCACCGCCTCGCCCGAGGAGGCCCGCCGGCTGCTCGCCGAGGCCCTGGGCTGGTGGCAGGGACCGGCCTTCGCCGAGCACGCGGACGAGGAGTGGGCCGCCGTCGAGGTGGCCCGGCTGACCGGGCTGCGCGCGGAGGCCCGGGAACTCGCCGTGGCCGCGGACCTGCGCACCGGCCGGGCGGCACAGGCCGCGGCCGACGCCGGGTCGCTGGTCCGGGACAGTCCCCTGCGCGAGGAGGGCTGGCGGCTGCTCGCCCTCGCCCAGTGGGCCTGCAGCCGGCGGGCCGACGCCCTCGCCGCGTTGCGCCGCGCCACCGCCGTGCTGCGCGCCGAACTCGGCTGTGATCCCGGGCCCGCCCTGCGGGAGCTGGAGCACGCCGTGCTCAACGGGCGGCTCGACGTGCTGCGTGCGGCCGTGCCCGAGGCCGAGCCCGCCGCCGAACTCACCGCGCGCACCGGGCGCGGTCTGTTCGTCGGCAGGGGCCCGGAACTGCGCAGCCTGGACGGGGCGGCCCGGGCCGCACGGCAGGCGGGCGGCCTCGTGCTGGTCACGGGCGCGGCCGGGGCGGGCAAGTCCGCGTTCCTCGACCGGGCCGCCGCCCGGCTGCGGGAGGCGGGCTGGCGGGTGGTGATCGGGCGCTGCCCCGAGTACGAGGGCGCACCGCCCGCCTGGGCCTGGGTGGAGGCGCTCGGCGCGCTCGCCCGCGAGGTGCCGCCGGCCCGCCCGGAGGAGCTGGCGGTGCTGCTGCGGGAACCGGAGAGCACGGCCGGCACGGCCCAGGCCGAGGCCACCGCCGGCCGCTTCCGCATGCATCGCGCCTTCGCCGCCTGGCTGCGCGGCGCGGCCTCCCGGGCACCCCTAGCCGTCCTGCTGGAGGACCTGCACCGGGCGGACGCCGAGACCCTCGCCCTGGTCGAGGCGGCGGCCGCCGTCACCGGGGTGCCCCTGCTCACCGTCGCCGGTTACCGGCCCACGGAGGTCGGCGAGCATCTCCTCAAGACCCTCGCCCAGCTCGCCCCGGCCGCCCCGCACCGGATCACGCTCGGCGGCCTGACCCCACAGGACACCGCCACCCTCGTCGACGCCGTCTGCGGGTCGCCCGTGGATCCGGCGACCGTGACCGCGCTGGCCGAGCGCACCGGCGGCAATCCGTTCTACGTCCTGGAGAGCGCCCGTCTCCTGGCCGGCGAAGGCGCCCTGGTCGCGGTCTCCGAGGTCCCCCAGGGCGTCCGTGACGTGCTGCGCCGGCGCCTCGCCCTGCTGCCCGCCGCCGCCCGGTCCGTCGTACAGCTCACCGCGGTGCTGGGCCTGGAGGCCGAGGTCGCGCTGCTCGTCGACGCCGCCGAGACGGACGAGGAACAGGCACTGGAGGGCCTGGACGCCGCGCTGGCCGCCGGTCTGCTCGCCGAACCCGGGCCGGGCCGCGTCCGGTTCGTGCACGCCCTGGTCCGCGACACCGTCTACGCCGACCTGTCCGGCGCCCGGCGCTCCCGGCTGCATGCCCGCGTGGCGCGCCTCCTGCGCCACCACCGACCGGCCGAACTCGCCGCTCTGGCCCACCACTTCGCCCGTTCCGGCAGCGCGGCCGACGCACCGCTCGCCGTCGACTACGCGCTGCGGGCGGCCGAGGCCGCCGAACGGCGCTACGCCCACGACGTCGCCGTCACCCTGATCCAGCAGGCGATCGACACCCATACCGCGACCACCGGCGACGACGCCCCGCCCGACCGGCTGATCGAGCTGCTGGTACGGCTGCTCGGCGCGCAGGTGCGGACCGGCGCCACGGACGCGGCCCGGCGCACCCGGCAGCGTGCGGTGGAACTCTCCGAACAGGCCGACCGGGGCGACCTGGTGGCAGCCGTGTACGGAGTGTGGACCGAGCCCGCGGCCTGGCGCAGCCGGCTCGAAGGACGGTACGACCGGACCGCGCTGGCCCGCCTCGAACGGCTCGCGGCCGATCCCGGCCTTGACGGCCCGACCCGGGCCCGGGTCCTGCAGGCCCTCGTGGACGCGCTCGCCGCCGAGGACCCGCCCCGGGCCCTGGAGGCGGCCCGCGACCAGCTGGCGCTCGCCCGCGCCGACGGCGAACCCGCTCTGATGGCCGCCGCGTTGATGACCTCGGCGCGGTTGCTGCCGCACGAGACCCGGACCGGCACCCGGTCGTCGCTCACCGCCGAGCTGCGCGATCTCGCCCACGCCCACGACCTGCCCGCCTATCGCTGGGTCTGCGAGAACCTGGACGCGATGACCGCCGCCGCCCGCAACGACCCCGCCACCGTGCAGCGGCACACTGCGGAGGGTCTGGTCCTCGCCCGCCGCTACCGCATGGTGTGGGCCCAGGGGCTCAGCGCCGCGACCTCCGCGATGCTGGCCACCGTTGCCGGACGCTTCGAGGCTGCGGAGACCGCCTACGCCGAGGCGGACGCACTGCTCCAACAGGTGGGCGCCCACCACGCCACCGGTGTGCGCACACTGGCGCTGATCAACATACGGCTCGTCCAGGACCGGGCGGCCGAGATCGAACCCGTGGTCCGTGCCGTGTACGAGTCCGCAGGAGCTCCGGTCGCGGTGGCCCGGGCACTGGTCCTGACCCGGCTGGGCAGACTCGACGAGGCCCTGGCCGTACCCGTGTCCCCGGAGCCGCTGCAGGACCATCTCTACGGCCTGGAGCTCGACTTCCGCGCCCAGCTCGCCGTGCTCCACCGAGACCACGACTCGGCGGCCGCCCTGCTCGGGCACCTGCTTCCGCTGCAGGACCAGCTGGCGGGCGCGGCGGGCGCGGTGTACGCGAGCCGTCCGCTCGCGCACGCCCTCGCCGACCTGCACCGGCTCCTCGGCGAGGACCGGGCGGCGGCCGAGGGCTACGCGCTGGCCGAACGCACCGCGCACGCCTGGCGATCGGCCCACCTCGCGGCGAACGCCCGCCGGGCGGCGACGGACCTGGCCGAGGCCCGGGCACGCCGCCGCACCTTCGCGACCTGACCGGGCCGCCCGGGGCGTCAGCCGCCGAGTGCGGCCATCACCACCGCCTTGGCCTCCTGCTGTACCCGGGCCAGGTGGTCGGGGCCCTGGAAGGACTCGGCGTAGATCTTGTAGACGTCCTCGGTGCCGGACGGGCGGGCCGCGAACCAGGCGTTCTCCGTGGTCACCTTGATCCCGCCGATCGCCGCGCCGTTGCCCGGCGCCTCGGTGAGGACGGCGGTGACCGGCTCCCCCGCCAGGGTCTCGGCGGTGACCTGGGCCGGGGAGAGCTTGGCCAGCAGGGCCTTCTCCTCGCGGGTGGCGGGGGCGTCGATGCGGGCGTATGCGGGTTCGCCGAAGCGGGCGGTGAGATCGGCGTAGTGCTCGGACGGGGTCCTGTCCGTCACGGCCGTGATCTCGGAGGCGAGCAGGGCGAGCAGGATGCCGTCCTTGTCGGTGGTCCACACCGAGCCGTCCCGGCGCAGGAAGGAGGCGCCGGCCGACTCCTCGCCGCCGAACCCGATGGCGCCGCCGGCCAGTCCGTCCACGAACCACTTGAACCCGACCGGGACCTCGACCAGTTGACGGCCGAGGTCGGCGGCGACCCGGTCGATCATCGAGGACGAGACCAGGGTCTTGCCGATGCCGGTGCTCGCCGGCCACCGGTCGCGGTGGCGGTACAGGTAGGAGATGGCCACGGCCAGGTAGTGGTTGGGGTTCATCAGCCCGGCGTCGCGGGTGACGATGCCGTGCCGGTCGGCGTCGGCGTCGTTGCCGGTGGCGACGCGGAACTCGGCCCGCTTCTCGATCAGTGAGGCCATCGCGTACGGCGAGGAGCAGTCCATGCGGATCTTGCCGTCCCAGTCCAGCGTCATGAACCGCCAGGTGGGGTCGGTGTACGGGTTGACCACGGTGAGGTCGAGCCCGTGCCGTTCGGCGATCCGGCCCCAGTAGGCCACGGAGGCGCCGCCGAGCGGGTCGGCTCCGATGCGCAGCCCGGACGCCCGGACCGCGTCGAGGTCGAGGACGCTGGGCAGGTCGTCGACGTAGGTGCCCAGGAAGTCGTACCGGCCGGTGGTCGGCGCGGCGAGCGCGCGCTCGTACGGGATGCGCTGTACGTCCTTCATCCCGCCCGCGATGATCTGGTTGGCGCGGTCCTGGATCCAGGAGGTGGCGTCGGAGGCGGCGGGGCCGCCGCTGGGCGGGTTGTACTTGAAGCCGCCGTCGGCGGGCGGGTTGTGCGAGGGGGTGACCACGACGCCGTCCGCGAGGCCGGTCGTACGGCCCAGGTTGTGGGTGAGGATGGCGTGCGAGACGGCGGGGGTGGGGGTGTAGCCGTCGGCGCTGTCGATGAGAACGGTGACGCCGTTGGCGGCGAAGACCTCAAGGGCGGTGACCTTGGCGGGCTCGGACAGGGCGTGGGTGTCGGCTCCGAGGAAGAGGGGGCCGTCGGTGCCCTGGCCGCTGCGGTACTCGCAGATGGCCTGGCTGGTGGCGGCGATGTGGTCCTCGTTGAACGCGGTCGTCAGCGACGATCCGCGGTGTCCCGAGGTGCCGAACGCCACCCGCTGGCCCGGGTCGGACGGGTCGGGGTGCAGCGCGTAGTAGGCCGTGACCAGCCGGGCCACGTCGACGAGGTCCTCCGGAGCCGCCGGCCGGCCCGCTCGCTCATGCGGCATGAGTCCACTTCCTCCGCAGTCGTTGATCGATCGCTCGCCGCCCATCTTTCCTTGTCAGCGGCCGCGGGCGCGAGTGCGGCACCGGTCGCGCGCCGAAGACACGGCGGGTTCACGGCGGGTTCACAGCAGTCGTACCGCATCCGGAGCCTGCTCTTGGAAGATGCCGACCAGCCAGTCGAAGACGGTGGCGCCGCGTCCCGCGCGGGCCTCGGCCAACTGCGCCGCGACGGTCGCCCGGTTGGTCGGGTGGCAGCGGGCGAGCCGGAGCTCCAGTTGGCGGGCGGTCTCCGCATGGCCCAGGTGCGCCCGGGACGTCTCGTGGTCGCGCCACTCGAAGACGAAGTCGCCGTCCTCGGGCGTGCCGAAGCCGCCCCTGAGACAGTCGACGAACGCGTCGAGGTTGCGGCCGAAGTAGCCGCCGGGCCCGTTGACCGCCTCGCCGATCACCCGCCAGAAGTCCTCCAGGGTCCTGATCTCGGTGCCGTCCAGTACATAAGTCGCCGTCACGGCCCGAAGGATACGGCGGCCCGCAGGCATTGATTGCGCACGGCGGCACCCGCACGGGACCACGGACAGCGGCATCGATATATCGTGATACTCCACAGACCGTATCGATGATGTTGACCGCAGGAATCGAGGGTTCGGGATGCCGACCGAGCACGCCACCAGTCCGCTGCAGGATCCCCGGGTCCGGGCCGTACTGGACCGGGTCCAGGCCGCGCGCCGCCGCCCGGGCGGGGGTGGTCCACGGAGCGGCACCCGGGACCCGCACGCCTTCCCCGACGTCGGCTTCTCCATCGATCCCGCGCAGGGCGATCTGATCTATCTGCTGTGCCGGGCCGTCGGCGCCACCCGCGTCGTGGAGTTCGCCACCTCCCTGGGAGTCTCCACGCTCTACTTCGCCACCGCGGTCCGCGACAACGGCGGCGGCACGGTGATCGGCTCCGAGATCGTCCCGGAGAAGGCGGCCGCCGCCCTGGGCAACCTCGCCGAGGCCGGTCTCGCCGACCTGGTCGACCTCCGGATCGGGGACGCCCGGGAGACGCTGCGCGACCTGGGCGGGCCCGTCGACTTCGCGCTCATCGACGGCTGGCCGGTGGACTCGGGCCCCTCGCTGGCCCGCCAGGTCATGGAGACCGTCGCACCGCAACTGCGCCAGGGCGCGCTGGTGATGAACGACAACGCCGAGCCCGACTACCTGGACTACATCCGCGACCCGGCCAACGGCTTCCGCACCCTTTCGCTGCCGCTGAAGGGCTCGACGGAGCTGTCGGTGAAGGTGGGGCCGGCCGGCCGCTCCTGAGGCCGAGGGCGGTGATGGCAGATGGCGAACGCGTGAGGGCCCCCGGACGGTTCCGGGGGCCCTCACGTGTCGTTCGGTGTGCCGCGGACCCGGTCAGTGCGGAGCGGGCACCGTGCGTGCGGCGGCCGGCGTCTTCGCCGGCCTGGGGTTGAGGACGCGGTCGGCCAACTCGCCGAACAGCAGGCCGAATCCGCCCCACAGCACCGCCTGGATGGCGAGCGCCGAGAGCCGGAACCGCCACAGCAGGGTGGCCGGGAAGTCCTTCGGCACCTCGTTTACGACCGGCAGGAACTGGTACGCCAGCCCGATGAGGACGCCGAACGCGACCACTGCGAGCACGGTCGCCCACCAGGTGCCCAGTCGCGGCTGGAGCCGCTTGCCGAGGATGGTGGCGGCGACCGCGAGGAGCACGCTGAGCAGCATCATCAGGAAGTACAGCGTGGTCCGCTTGCCGATGGTGTCCGGGTCGCCCACCGACGGCGGGTTGGCCGGGTACTTCAGGAACGGCACCACGTACACGGCCGTCAGCGCGCAGCCGGACAGCAGCAGCGCGGTCGCCCGCGGCGAGAAGCGGCCGACGCGGCCGAGGGCGAAGGAGTAGGCCAGGGCGGCGATGCCGCCGAAGGCGACCCCGTAGACCAGGACACCGGTGGCCAGGCCGGCGGTGGACTGCAGGGAGCGGGAGACGACCTCCATCTCGTGCTCGTGGGAGTGGGCGTCCTCGAAGCTGATGGCCTTGTCGACGTTCGGCTCACCGAGCAGGTAGGCGACGACGAGGGCGAGCAGACCGGCGGCCAGGCCGGCGAGCATGCCCCGCACCAGGAGGTTCCGGACCGTTGCGGAGTTCATGGGTGGTACGGCGCCCCTCGCGTCAGTGGCAGGGGAAGCCGAGCAGGTGGCGGGCGTCGTGCACCCACTCGTGGACGTCCGTGCCGCTGAACACGGAGGTGGCGCCCTGTTCGGCGCCGACGAAGTAGAGCAGGACCAGCATCAGGATGCCGAAGAAGACCGCCCAGGGAGCTATCGCGGACAGCGGCAGCTTGGCGGGAACGGCGGGGGTGTTGGCTGTCGGCGGAGCGACGGTCTGCGCCATGGCAGGACCTCCTCTGGGAGTTCGCGTCCCAACTCGGTGGTGCACAGGACGACGGCCACGGGTCTGACTCACAAACAGCCCTGGGGCTCTTGCATACAGTGGCGCGACCGTGCCGGATTTCCACCGGCTTCCGTCTCGCCGTCGTCGATATCGGACAGACCGTACCGCGTGTCAGGGGCACGGCCAAGACCGCACCACCAGGCGTGATCTTCATCTCGGGCCTGGTGGGCGGCTGGTGGGGCGGTTCAGACGGGTGGGGCGAGGCCCAGTTCGCGCTCGCCGAGCGGGGCGAAGAAGCGGTCGACGTCCGCGGCGGTGACCTCGGCGAGGGTGCCCGGGGACCAGCGCGGGGTGCGGTCCTTGTCGACGACCTGGGCGCGGATGCCCTCCACCAGGTCGTGGGTCGCGAGGGTCGCGCAGGAGACGCGGTACTCCTGGTCCAGGACCCGCTCCAGCGAGCCGAGTCGCCGGGCCCGGCGCAGCGCCTGCAACGTGACCTTCAGGGCGGTGGGTGACCTGGTGAGCAGGGTGTCCGCCGCCTCCTTCGCCGCCGGGTCGCCGTGCGCGAGCAGCCGCTGGACGATCTCCTCGACCGTGTCGGCCCGGTAGCAGGCGTCGATCCACGCACGGTGCCCGGCCAGCTCCCCGTCCGGCGCCTGCCGGACCTGCCGGGCGAGCGCCTCGGGCACGGGCAGGGTGGCGAGGTCGGCGACGAACGCCGGGAGCGAGCCGGAGGGCATGTAGTGGTCGGCGAGTCCGCACAGCATCGCGTCGGCGGCTCCGATCTGGGCGCCGGTCAGGGCGAGATGGGTGCCGAGTTCGCCGGGCGCGCGGCCGAGCAGGTAGGTGCCGCCGACGTCGGGCACGAAGCCGATCCCGGTCTCGGGCATGGCGATCCGCGACCGCTCGGTGGCGATCCGGACGCGGCCATGGGCCGAGACACCGACCCCGCCGCCCATCACGATGCCGTCCATCACGGCGACGTACGGCTTCGGGTACCGGGCGATGCGGGCGTTGAGCCGGTACTCGTCCCGCCAGAACGCGGCCGCGGCCGATCCGTCGCCGTCGCGGGCGTCGTCGTGGACGGCGCGGATGTCACCGCCCGCGCACAGGCCGCGCTCCCCCGCTCCGGTGATGACGACGGTCCGGACGGCCGGGTCGTGCTCCCAGGCGGTGAGCGCCTCGTCGATGCGGCACACCATCGCGTGCGACAGCGCGTTGATGGCCTTCGGCCGGTTGAGCGTGATGTGCGCGGCCCGTCCGTCGACGTGCAGCAGGACGTGTTCCTCGGCGCCGGTCATCCGGACACCTCCGCCGGGCCGCGGGCCACGATGAGGCGCATGATCTCGTCGGTTCCTTCCGGGATCGGGTGGACGCGTGGGTCACGGACGATCTTCTCGTGCCCGTCCCGTCCACAACATGCCGACCCGTCGCGGGACAAGAGGCGGAGGCCGCTGGTGTCGGCCTCTGCCCCGCCGCCAGGGGCATCGTAACCGTCGGTAACGTCGCCGACGGCGCCGGACCGGGCGATCCGCCCGGACCACGGCCGTTCGCCCCCACCCCACCTCATAGCCGCTCTCCGCGGCTCCGTCCCCCTCACGACCCACTGATGTAGTGTTTACTCCAATTGTAGTCAGCGCTACGGTAAGCAGACCGTCAGTAGGCGGTCCGGTGCCGTCACGACGGGAAGAGCAGCCCCATGACCAGCGCCTCGCGCCGGATCGACGTCCACCAGCACGTGGTCCCGCCCTTCTACCGGGACACCCTCGCCGGGCACGGGATCACCGAGGCGGGCGGCCGCGCCCTGCCCGAGTGGAGTCCCGGGGCGGCGCTGGAGCTGATGGATCTGCTCGGCACCGAGACGGCGATCCTGTCGGTCTCCACCCCGGGCACCGGCTTCCTCACCGACCCCGGCGAGGCCGCCGCCCTGGCCCGCCGGCTGAACGACTTCTCCGCCGCGCTCGCCGCCGAACACCCCGGCCGCTTCGGCTGGTTCGCCACCCTGCCGCTGCCGGACGCCGCCGCGGCCGCCCGGGAGGCCGAGCGCGCCCTCGCCGAGCTCGGCGCCGACGGCGTCACCCTGCTCGCCAACACCGACGGCGACTACCTCGGGGCCGCCGGTCAGGACGCCCTGTGGCGGGTCCTGGACGAGCACGGCGCCGTCGCGTTCGTCCACCCGGCCGAGCTGCCCGGGCCCGCGGTGGACGGGATCCCGCCGTTCGCCGCCGACTTCCTCCTCGACACCACCCGCGCCGCCTACCTCCTGGTCCGCAACGGTGTCGTGCACCGGTACCCGCACATCCGGTTCGTCCTCAGCCACGCGGGCGGCTTCGTGCCGTACGCCTCCCACCGCATGGCCGTCGCCCTCGCCGCCGACACCGGGCGCAGCCCGCTGGACATCCTGGAGGACCTCCGCGGCTTCTACTTCGACACCGCGCTGTCCTCCAGCCCGGCCGCGCTGCCCACGCTGCTCGCCTTCGCCCGGCCGGGGCACGTCCTGTTCGGCAGCGACTGGCCGTTCGCGCCGGCCGCGGCGGGCCAGTACTTCGCCAACGGGCTGGACAGCGGTGTCGACCCCGGCACCCTCGCGGCCGTCGACCGCGGCAACGCCGAGGCGCTCTTCCCACGCCTGGCGGCCGGCATCCCCGCCCCGGCTCCCGCCCGTCCGTTCCCGGCGCGGCTGCGGCAGTCCGTGCGGCGCGCAGGTGCCCGCGCCTTCTTCCGGATGGTCCAGCCCGGTACCGACTGAGCGGCTTGCCCGGAGGTCCGGTGAACCGGCAGGGAACTCTTGGTCATGGGTTTCCCTGGACGGCCGTTCGAGTACAAAGGGCTGCCTAACATGAGGCGATCACGAACGGTACGAACCCCGGGAGCTCGGGATGGTGTTGTCCGGCCTCGGCTGGAGGTCGTTGCGTCCCTGGGCGGTCGTCGGTGTCGCCGTCGTATGCCTGGTGGCCGGGGTACTGGCGCTCACGCACGACTCACGCCCCGCACCCGCCGACCCGGCCGCGCTGCCGCACACCACCGTGGAGGTGTCCGCCAGCCGCTGCGGCCGGGGATGGAGCACACCGGTCTCCGGTGTCCAGGTCTTCGACCTGCACAACCCGACCGACGGGGCCGCCGAGGTCCTCCTGGAGGACCCGAAGAGCCAGGCCGTGTACGGCGAGGTGGAGGACATCGGGCCCGGTACGACCCGGAAGCTGACCGTCCGGCTCGGCAAGGGCGCGTACGCCTTCAAGTGCGTGCCCGACGACGCCGACGCCGTCACCGGGCCCACGGTCCGCATCAGCAAGGGCCGCAGCGGTCCGGCCGCGGCCCCGGTCACCGAGCACGACCTGATCCCGCCCGCGCTGGCGTACCAGAAGTGGGTCGGTGGCGGCCTGTCCGACGTCGTACGGCTGACGACGACGCTGCGGAACGCGGTCGACCGCGGCGATCTCGCCGCCGCCCGCACCGCCTGGCTGCCGGCGCACCTGGAGTACGAGCGGCTGGGCGCGGCGTACGACGCCTTCGGTGACGCCGACGGCGCGATCAACGGCACGGACGCGGGGCTGCCCGGCGGGGTGCACGACAAGGACTTCACCGGTTTCCACCGGATCGAGTACGGCCTGTGGCACGGCGAGTCCGCCGCCACTCTGCGCGGCCCGGCGGCCGGCCTGGTGAAGGCGGTCACCGCGCTGCGCGACGACTGGGCGCAGACCCGGATGGACCCCGCCCAGCTGGGGCTGCGGGCGCACGAGATCCTGGAGAACACGGTGCAGTTCGAGCTGACCGGCCGTACCGACTACGGCAGCGGCAGCAACCTCGCCACCGCCCGCGCCAACCTGGACGGCACGGTGCAGGTCATGTCCCGGCTGCACCCGTTGCTGGCCACCCGGTACGCCGGTCTGGCCGGTCTTGAGAGCGAGTTGAAGCGGGCAGGCGAGACCCTCGACGGCTTCGGGCACGGCGGCACCTGGACCCCGCTGGGGAAGCTCGGTCACCGGCAGCGCGAGGACGTCGACGCGGTCCTCGGCGACCTGGTGGAGCGGCTGGCGTCGGTGGCGACCCTGTGCGATCCGCGGAGGACGGTATGAGCGCGGACGAGACGGCCGGCAAGGGCGGAGTGGGCCGCCGCGGGTTCCTGCGCGGCGCGGCCCTCGCGGGCGCCGGGCTGGCCGCAGGCGGTGCGGCCGCCCCCGGTACGGACACCACCGGCAAGGACACCACGACCTCCAGCACGATCGCTCCCTTCCACGGCGCCCGGCAGCGGTCCGCGATCGCCGCGCCCCGCCGGACGACCGTGTTCACGTCCTTCGACGTCACCGCCGAGAGCCGCGCCGAGCTGACCGAGGTGCTGCACACGCTCACCGACCGCGCCCGCTTCCTGACCTCGGGCGGCACCCCGGACCCGGTCGGTGTCACCGGCCCGCCCGCCGACTCGGGCGTCCTCGGTGAGCAACTGCCCTCCGGTGCGCTGGCGGTGACCGTCGGCGTCGGCGGCTCGCTCTTCGACGACCGGTACGGGCTCGGGAGACTGAGGCCTCGCCGGCTGACGACGATGCCCGCCTTCCCGGACGACGATCTCCGGCCCGAGTGGTGCCACGGCGACCTCAGTTTGCAGTTGCACGCGGACGACACCGACACCGTGCTGCACGCACTGCGCGACATCGCCCGGCACACCCGGGGCGGTATGCAGGTCCGCTGGCGGCTGGACGGCTTCAGCAGCCCGCCCCGCCCGTCCGGCACCCCGCGCAACCTGCTGGGGTTCAAGGACGGCACCGCCAACCCGGAGACCACCAGCGCCCGGGAGATGGACCGGCTGGTGTGGGTCGGCAAGGACGCCGGCGAACCGGAGTGGGCGGTCGGCGGCAGCTATCAGGTGGTACGGCTGATCCGGATGCTGGTGGAGTTCTGGGACCGGGTCTCGCTCAGCGAGCAGGAGCGGATGTTCGGCCGGTCCCGCGAGTCCGGGGCGCCCCTGGACGGGAACGCCGAGCACGACACGCCCGACTACGCCGATGACCCGAAGGGCGACGTCATCCCCCTGGACGCGCACATCCGGCTGGCCAACCCGCGCACCACAGCCACCGCCGACCAGCGGATCCTGCGCCGCGCCTACAACTACGACCGGGGCATGGACAGCAACGGCAACCTCGACATCGGCCTGCTGTTCAGCTGCTACCAGCAGGACCTGGCCCGGCAGTTCGAGACCGTGCAGAAGCGGCTGGCCGGGGAGCCGCTGGTCGACTACGTCTCTCCGTTCGGCGGCGGCTACTTCTTCGCCCTGCCCGGGGTACGGGACCGGAACGACTGGTTCGGGCGCGCTCTCCTCACCTGAGCTTGTTCGAACAACTCCATTGCAATTCCCTAGCCCGAACGGTCAATACCCAGTCAAGGTTTGCCCCAGCATCCCTGACCCGGTGTTCATTCACCCGCCATCATGGCTCCGCCGGAGCGCCCGCGAACGAGCGAAGCATCCCTGCCTGTACGACGCAGTGACGTTCATGCCCGGAGGGGAACCAGCATGGCCAGCACAGGAAGACGAACCGCGATGAGGAGCCTCGGCGCTCTCGCGGGGGCCGCCGCACTCACGGTCCTCGGGAGCACCGCGCCCAGCTGGGCCGCCGTACCCGCCGGGCACAGCGGCGGCTCGTCGACCGCGACCCCGATCAAGCACGTGGTCGTGCTGTTCGACGAGAACATCTCCTTCGACCACTACTTCGCGACCTACCCGAAGGCCGCGAACACCGACGGCACGAAGTTCACGGCGTCCGAGAAGACCCCGAAGGACATCGACACCGTCGCGCACGCCGGGCTGCTGACGAAGAACCCGAACCAGTACACGCCCAAGCGGCTCTCCTCGTCCCAGGCGATGACCTGCGACCAGAACCACTCCTACGGGCCCGAGCAGCTGGCCTACGACGGCGGCAAGGCCGACCAGTTCGTGCAGAACACCGAGGTCGACAAGTGCAGCGGCGGCCTGTTCGGCGAGCCGGGCCTGGTGATGGACTACTACGACGGCAACACCGTCACCGGTCTGTGGAACTACGCCCAGCAGTACGCCCTCAACGACCGTTCCTACAGCTCGGTCTACGGCCCGTCCACGCCCGGCGCGCTCAACCTGATCTCGGGTCAGACGCACGGCGCGGTCTCGGTGGACTCGGTCACCGGCAAGCAGACGTCGACCCCCGACTCGTACGCCATCGCGTCGCCGGACGCCAAGGGCGTCGGCACGGTCGTCAACGACCCCGACCCGGCCTACGACGACTGCTCCGACAAGGACCACACCAGCACCAGCGCGCTGGCCTCGCTGCAGGGCAAGAACATCGGCGACCTGCTCAACTCCAAGCACGTGACCTGGGGCTGGTTCCAGGGCGGCTTCCGTCCGTCCACGGCCTACAGCGGCACGTCCGGCTCCTACGCCAAGTGCGACACCACGCACACCAACGTCGGCGGCGCCTCCGTGGTCGACTACAGCCCGCACCACAACCCGTTCTCGTACTACAAGTCGACGTCCAACCCGCACCACGTGGCGCCGAAGAACGTCAACGAGATCGGTCACAGCGGCCAGGCGAACCACAACTACGACCTGACCGACTTCACCGCGGCCGCCAAGGCGGGCAAGCTCCCGGCCGTCAGCTTCCTCAAGGCCGGTGAGTACCAGGACGGCCACGCCGGCTACTCGGACCCGACCGACGAGCAGCACTTCCTCGTCGACGAGATCAACGCCGTCCAGAGCTCGCCGCAGTGGAAGTCCACCGCGATCGTCATCGCGTACGACGACTCCGACGGCTGGTACGACCACGCCTACGCCACGCCGCGCAACGGCTCCAAGGACTCCACGGTCGGCTCCAACGGCAAGGCCCTGGACAGCGCGGCCTGCCAGGCGGGCCCGGCCGCGTCCGGTGGCTACGCCGACCGCTGCGGCCCCGGTACCCGGCAGCCGCTGCTGGTCGTCTCGCCGTACAGCAAGGTGAACAAGGTCGACCACACCCAGACCGACCAGTCCTCGATCACCCGCTTCATCGAGGACAACTGGCACACCGGCCGCGTCGGCGACCACTCCTTCGACGCCACCGCGGGCTCGCTGACCAACATGTTCGACTTCAAGCACCCCAACAACAAGCAGGTGCTGCTGAACTCGGACGGCTCCGTCAAGCACATCGGCCCGATCCGCCACGTCTCCGCGGTGAGCACCAACATCACCCCGGGCCCGGCGATGGTGAACACGGCCGCGACGACCGACTCCGGCCAGTTCCCGGCCCTTCCGGTCGGCCTCGGCGTGGGCGCCCTGGTGGCCGTCGGCGCCACGGGCACGTACCTGACGCTGCGCCGCAGGCAGCGCACGGCCGCCTGACCCCTCCCCCGCCCCGCCCCGCCCCGATCGGCACGGTCCTCCTCCCCGGACCGTGCCGATCGGCGTTTTCGGCGCAGGAACACGGCTGGCCGGAAATACTCACCCTTTCGGGTGGAACGGGGCATTCCTGGAACGTCGGGCGCGGCTCGGGAGTCCTGTGAGTGAGGGGAAAAGAACCGCAGAACACGAAAGAGCCACAGAACACGGGGGTGTTCGACCTTGACCGACATCATCGACAGGATCACCGAGAGCGGCGCCGGGGAAGCGGAGCCGACGCCGGAGGAACTGACGCCGTACGTCACGCCGCTGCCGGTACCGCCCGTCCTGCGGCCCGGCACCGGCGACGTCCTGCGCGAGACGGAGATCGCGCTGCGCCCGACCTGGGTCCGCCTGCACCCGCAGCTCCCGCCGACCCTGATGTGGGGGTACGACGGGCAGGTGCCGGGCCCGACCATCGAGGTCCGCCGCGGCCAGCGCGTCCGCATCGCCTGGACCAACCGGATCCCCAAGGGCAGCGAGTACCCGGTCACTTCGGTGCAGGTGCCGCTGCGCACCGACGGCCGTCCGCAGGCGAACACCGAGCCCGGCCGCGAGGGCGTCGAGCCGGACAAGGACGTCGCCGCCCTGCCCGCCTGGACGGTGACCCACCTGCACGGCGCCCGGACCGGCGGGGGCAACGACGGCTGGGCGGACAACGCCGTCGGCTCCGGCGACGCCCAGCTCTCCGAGTATCCGAACGACCACCAGGCGGTCCAGTGGTGGTACCACGACCACGCCATGAACGTGACCCGGTGGAACGTGCACACCGGCCTGTACGGCACCTACCTCGTGCGTGACGACGAGGAGGACGCTCTCCAACTGCCGTGCGGGGAGCGGGAGATCCCGCTGCTGCTCGCCGACCGGAACCTGGACACCGACGAGGACGGCCGTCTCAACGGCCGGCTGCTGCACAAGACGGTGGTCGTCCAGCAGCGGAACCCGGAGACGGGCAAGCCGGTCTCCACCCCGTTCACCGGCCCGTACACCACGGTCAACGGCCGCATCTGGCCGTACGCCGAGGTGGCCGACGGCTGGTACCGCCTCCGGCTCGTCAACGCGTCCAACGCGCGCATCTACGAACTCGTCCTCGTCGACGAGGACGACAACCCGGTTCCCGGCGTGCTGCACCAGATCGGCAGCGACGGCGGGCTGCTGCCCCGCCCGGTCCCGGTCGGCTTCGATGCCGCGCTGCCGACGCTCACCGCGGCCCCGGCCGAGCGATTCGACCTGCTCGCCGACTTCCGGGGCCTGGCGGGCAAGAAACTGCGCCTGGTCAACAAGGGGCGCAACCAGCCGCCGGGCGTGAGCGACCCGGCCGGTGACGTGCGCTATCCCGCCGTGCTGGAGTTCCGGGTCGGCTGCGGCGGCGCGGCGGACGGCTTCGAGCTGCCCGAGGTGCTCTCCGGCTCCTTCCGGCGGCTCACGCACGACATCCCGCACGGCCACCGCCTGATCGTGCTCACCCCGCCGGCCACCAAGGGCGCCGGCGGCCACCCGGAGATCTGGGAGATGACCGAGGTCACCGACCCCGGCTCCGTCCAGGTCCCGGCCGAGGGCGTCATCCAGCTGACCGGGGCGGACGGCACGACGAAGACGTACCGGCGCACCTCGCGGACCTTCAACGACGCGCTGGGCTTCACCATCGCCGAGGGCTCCTACGAGCAGTGGAGCTTCCTCAACCTGGCGCCGATCGTCCACCCGATGCACATCCACCTGGCCGACTTCCAGCTGCTGGGCCGCGACGCCTACGACGTCTCCGGCTTCGACCCGGCGGTGGGCGGCACCGCCAAGCCGATCGCTTACGACGCGGCGAAGCAGCTTCCGCCGGCGCCGAACGAGCTCGGCCACAAGGACGTCTTCCGGGTGCCGGGCGGGCAGGTCCTGCGCGTGATGGGGAGGTTCGACGGCGCCTACGGACGCTTCATGTACCACTGCCATCTCCTCGAACACGAGGACATGGGCATGATGCGGCCGTTCGTGGTCATGCCCGAGGAGGCGATGAAGTTCGACCACGGCACGGCCCACGGCGGCCACGGCGAGGGCCACACCGACTGACCCCACGACGCGGCGCGTGCCGACTCCTGGCTGTCCGGGTGGCGGCGGTCCGAATCCGGCATTGCGGGTGCCGGCGGTCCGGCTCCGGCGGTCCGGGTGCCGGCACGCCCGAGTCGGCGGTCCGGCCGGCCATCAGCGTGCGGATGCCGTCACCGGCCCTCTCCGGCAGGCAGGCCCGACCGCCGCGGGCGGCCTGCGGGACGGTGCTGAACCGGACCAGGCGGGCGGTGGCGGCCTCGTCCGGCCGGGGCGGCGTGTCGGCGGTGCCGATCGGCAGCAGCTCGGAGGGGGCTGCGGTCGCGGCCGTGCGTCCGGCGGTGCGTGCGGTTGTCGTCCGTCCTGTGGCACGGGATGCTGAGGGAGCACGGAGGGAAGCGGTGCCCATGGATCGTTTTCCGAACGCGGCCAACGTCGACTTCCACAGTCCCCTGGACCTCACCAAGGCCGCGGCCGCGGTGCTGGACGCCGAAGGCCGCATCTCGGGATGGGGCGCCTCGGCCCAGCGCCTCCTCGGACATCCGCCCGAGGACGTGCTCGGCCGGCCGGCGGCCCGCCTGCTGGCGGCGGATCCGGGACAGCGGCTCTCCGCGCTCTGCACGGCGCACCGGCCCCGCAGCACGGTACTGGACCTGTCCTGCAGGGACGGGCGCACCCTGCGCGCGGCCGTGACCTTCAGCCCGCTCGCGCCCCAGGGTATGGCCGCGACCGTCGTGGTCGCGGCGGAGCTGGAGGCGCTGCGTGGCTGGGAGGCGCAGCTGGCCATGCTGCAGGGGCTGGCCACGGAGTCCTCCGTGGGCCTGACGATCTTCGACACGGACATGCGCGTCGTATGGGGGAACGTCTCCACCGATCTGGAGCTCGCGGGGATCGCCCAGTACGTCGGCCGTCCGGCCGCGGACCTCTTTCCCGAGGGGGAGTTCATCTCCCGCCACCATCCTCCGGACGAGGACCAGATCATGGAGCACGTGCTCACTACGGGCGAGCCGATCATGGGCATGCACTATCGCGGGCGGGCCCCCGCCGACCCGGTGCGCGAGCACGTCTGGTCCTGCTCGTACCACCGGCTGGTGGACGCCCGGGGCGAGCCGCTGGGGCTGTTCGAGGAGTCCCTGGACATCACCGACCGCTACCGCGCCCAGGAGCGGCTGTCCCTGCTGGTGCGGGCGGGGAAGCGCATCGGCGCCTCGCTGGACGTACGCCGTACGGCCGCGGAGCTCGCCGACGTGGCGGTGCCGCAGCTGGCCGACGAGGTGCTGGTGGACCTGCCGCCGGCGGTCATCGAGGGCCGGCAGCCGCCGACGGGATCGGCGCCGGGGCACAGTCTGCTGCGGATGCACGGCCGTACCCCGGAGGAGTTCCGGACCACTCCCGTCTCCTATCCGCCGTCGTCGCCGCAGGCGCTGAGCCTGGCCACCAGCCGCCCCGTCGTCGACGCCGTACCGCACGGGCCGGCGGACGGGCCGGCACCGGCCGACCGGCGCTCCAGCCTGTTCGTCCCGCTGGTCGCCCGGGACGCGGTCCTCGGACTCGCCACCTTCCGGCGCAGCAGCAACCCGGACCCCTTCGGGCCCGAGGAGCAGACGCTCGCCGTGGAGCTGACCGAGCGCGCCGCCGTCGGCATCGACAACGCCCGCCGGTACACCAGCCAGCACTCGGCGGCCCTGGTGCTGCAGCGGAGCCTGCTGCCGCAGCACCTGCCCGAGCAGAGCGCGGTCGACGTGGCGTACCGCTATCTGCCCGCCGACAGCCGGGTGGGGGTGGGCGGCGACTGGTTCGACCTGATCCCGCTGTCCGGTGCCCGGGTCGGCCTGACCGTGGGCGACGTGGTCGGCCACGGTGTGCACGCGGCCGCGACCATGGGCCGGCTGCGCGCCACCGTACGGACCCTGGCCCTGCTGGACCTGGACCCGGCCGAGCTGCTCACCCGCCTCGACGGCCTGGTCGCGCAGGACTCGGAACCCCACGCGGACGACGGACTGGGCGACGAGACACTCGGGGTGACCTGCCTGTACGCGATCTACGACCCGGTCAGCGGCCGCTGTGTCTGGGCGAGCGCGGGCCATCCCCCGCCGATCGTGGCCGACGCGAGCGGCTCGGTGGCGCTGTCCGCGCTGGCGCCGGGACCGCCCCTGGGGCTGGGCAGCCTGCCCTACGAGAACGTCGAGCTGAGCCTGTCCAGCGGCAGCGTGGTGGCGTTCTTCACCGACGGCGTCGTGGAGGACCGGCGCACCGACATCGACAGCGGTATCGACCGCCTCGCCCATGTGCTCACCTGGCAGCGGTGCCCGCTGGAGGAGCTGTGCGACCGGGCGCTGTCGACCCTGCCGCCGGGTCCGCAGGCGGACGACGCCACGCTGCTGCTGGTGCGCACCCGGCGGCTGGGCGCCGGCCAGGTCGCGGACCTGGAGCTGCCGCCGGACCCGGCGATGGTGGCCCGGGCCCGCACGGACACCGAGCGCCAGCTGGAGACCTGGGGCCTGTCCGAGCTGGCGTTCACCGCGGAGCTGGTGGTGAGCGAGCTGGTCACCAACAGCATCCGGTACGCCACCGGGCCCGTGCTGCTGAGGCTGATCAAGGACCGCAGCCTGCTGTGCGAGGTCTCCGACAACGCGCACACGGCACCGCACCTGCGGCGGGCCCGCCGGGACGACGAGGGAGGCCGCGGCCTGTTCCTCGTCGCCCAGATGTCCCAGCGCTGGGGCACCCGCTACACCGGGTCCGGGAAGACCATCTGGGCCGAACTGGCCATCCCCTGAGCCTGAGTAGGCTTGCGGCTGATCGAAGCAGGTCAAGTACCCCTGTCGACTTACCCGTATCGCCGCACTCGACCCGCCGAGAAGGAGCAGCCCGATCGACGAGCATCCGACCTTCGCGCAGCTGCTGCGCCGGCATCGGCGCGCGGCCCGCCTGACCCTGGAGCAGCTCGCCGAGGCCTCGGGGGTCAGTGCCCGCACCCTGTCGGACATCGAGCGCGGCCGGAGCAAGGGCCCCCAGGAGCGGACCGTCACCGCCGTGGCGGACGCGCTCTCCCTGGGGGCCGACGCCCGTCGGCAACTCCTGGGACTGGCGCGGGGCGCCCGCCTGCGGGACCACTGGACCCGTCCCACCGGGCTGTGCGAACTGCCGCGCTCCGTCGACGACTTCACCGGCCGCGCCGCCGAACTGGCCTGGGTCGACCAGCTCGTGCGCAGCGACCTCGCCCCCGGGGTCGCCGTGGTGGGCCTGGTCACCGGCTCGGCCGGGCTGGGGAAGACCACGTTCGCCGTCCGGGCCGCCCACGCGGTACGGGCAGGCTTTCCCGACGGGGTGTTCTTCGTCGACCTGTTCGGCATGTCCCAGCGGCCGCTGCCCGTCGACGACGCGCTGGCGCTGCTCCTCGGCGCGCTCGGGGTCGCCGCCCGGCAGGTGCCGCCCGACACCCACGGGCGTGCCTCCCTGTACCGCTCGCTGCTGCGGGAGCACCGGGTCCTGGTCCTGCTGGACAACGCCGCGTCCGAGGAGCAGGTGCGCCCGCTGCTGCCCGCCGGCGGTGCGGCCAGGGTGCTGGTCACCAGCCGACGGCTGCTGTCAGGGCTGGAGGGCGTGCGCCGGTTCGTCCTCGGCCCGCTGCAGCTGCCGGAGGCCACCGAACTGCTGACCGGCATCCTCGGCGAACGGTCCGCCGCCGACGGGGAGCCGGCGCTCACCCGGCTCGCGCAGCTGTGCGGCGGGCTGCCGCTGGCGCTGCGGATCATCGGCAACCGGCTGGTGAGCCGGCCCGACTGGGGCGCGGACGAGCTCGCCCGCCGGCTGGCCGACGAGGAGCGCCGCCTGGAACAGTTCAGGGCCGGCGACCTCAAGATCGCCAATGCGTTCGGGATGTCGTACGAGCAACTCGCGCCGGCCGCGCGGCGGATCTTCCGCAGGCTGGCCGTCGTGCCCGGCCGGGACGTCGACGCCGCGCTCGCCGCGGTGGCCGGCGGGACCTCGGCCGAGGAGGCCTGGGACGCGCTCGACGACCTGGTCGACCTGGGTCTGCTGCAGGACACCGCCGAGGGCCGCTACCGCTTCCACGACCTGGTCCGGCTCTTCGCCCGGGACCGGCTGCAGCAGGAGGAGACGGCCGCCGAACGCACCGCGCTGGCCGAGCGGGCGACGTCGTGGCTGCTGCGGACGGCGACGGCCGCCGGCGCGTGGTTCGGGCCCGCGGACGGCCGTCCGGAGGTGCCCGACGCGGGGCTCGTGGGGCTCGCTCCCCTGGCGTCCCCGGAGGAGGCGGACGAGTGGCTGCGTGCCGGTGTGGACAACTGGCTGGGTGCGTTGCGGCTCGCGGCGGAGGGCGGGCGGCACACCGAGGTGCTCGGCTGCGCCGAGTCGATGGGGTGGTACGCCGACCGGTGGTCGCACGGCCCGCACTGGCACGAGGTCTTCACTCTCGGCGCCACGGCCGCCGCGGCCCTCGGTGACCGTGGGCGGCACGCGGCCCAGCTGAACCAGGTGGCCTGGGTGCACGGGGTGCAGACGCTGGACGCGGAGGCCGTCCTGCGCTGCACGGCCGAGGCGATGGACCTCGCCACCCGAAGCGGCGCCACGGCGCAGGTCGCGTGGGCGCACTGCTACGCCGTACCGGGCTACCGGCTGCTCGGGCGGCTCGACGAGGCCGCCGCGTCGGCGTCGCGGGCGGCGGAGATGTTCAAGGGGCTCGGTGACACCGGCGCCTACTGTTCGAGCCTCGTCAACCTCGGCCTCTGCCTGCGGGACCAGGGGCGCCACGAGGAGGCGCTGGAGAGTTTCCGCGAAGTGGTCGCCCTGGCGGGCGACCCGGGCTCGGGGATGGCCCCGGGCACCGCGGCGTTCGTCCGGCGGCACGCGCTCGCCCCGCTCGGCGGGTCCCTGGCGCTGCTGGGCCGCCGGGCCGAGGCCGTCGAGGCGCTCACCGAGGCGACCGCTCCGGGCGAGCGGCTCGATCCCGGCCACTGGCAGGCCGACGCCCTGGAGCAACTGGCGGCGCTGCTGGCCGCGGAGGGCCGCGACGCGGAGAGCCGCCTGGCCTACGAGCGGGCGGCCCTCATGTTCGAGACGCTCGGCGACGCCGACGCGCACCGCCGTTGCGCGGCCCTGGCCACCGCCGCGCCCTGACCCCCGCCGGATGCCCGAACGTGCGGTGTTTCTGCGTGCTGTTCTGCGTGGTCCGGCCGCCGCGGCCCGGCTTGACTGATCCGCAGCGGACGGGCGTCGGGCCTGTCCCTCCAGGTCAGGGGCACCATGACGACAATCAGGAACATCGTGCTCGTGCACGGTGGTTTCGTGGACGGTTCGGGCTGGCAGGGCGTGCACGAGCGGTTGACCGCCGACGGCTACCGGGTGGCCGTCGTACAGAATCCGACCTTGTCGCTGGCGGGTGACGTCACCGCCACCCGTCAGGTCCTCGACGGCCTGGACGGTCCCGCCGTCCTGGTCGGCCACTCCTACGGCGGCGCCGTCATCACGGAGGCGGGCCACCATCCCGGAGTCGCCGCGCTCGTGTACATCGCCGCGTTCGCCCCGGACAAGGGCGAGTCGGTCGGCACGCTGGTCGCAGACCCGGCGCCCGGCGCACCGGTTCCGCCGATCCTGCCGCCCGCCGACGGCTTCCTGGCCCTGGACCGGGAGAGGTTCGCGGCGTCCTTCGCCGCCGATCTGCCCGCCGCGCAGGCGGCGTTCATGGCCGACTCGCAGGTTCCGTGGGGCGTCGACGCACTCGGCGGCACGGTGTCCGAGCCGGCCTGGCGGACCAGGCCGTCCTGGTATCTCGTCGCCGCCGACGACCGGATGATCCCGCCGCCGGTCCAGCGGAGCATGGCCGAGCGGGCGGGCGCGACCGTCACGGAGACCCCGGGCAGCCACGCCCTCTACGTCTCCCGCCCGGCCTCGGTGGCGGCCGTCATCGCCCGAGCCGCCGAGGCCGTCTCCGAACAGCCCTAGCCACGGCCACGCGCTTCGCGCCGTACGACCGCCCTGCCCGGGCGACCCCTACGCCCGGGCGGGGACGCACCCAGCCCAGCCGAGTCCACGGGAGCCATCCGATGCACGACCGTGCCACCTTCACCCGCCGCAGAGTGCTCGTCACCGGCGCGGCCGCCGCCGCGACCAGCGCCCTCGCGACCCGGACCGCCGCCACCGCCGTGGCCGCCGACCGCGGCACGCCCGCCGCCAGGCCGACGATCGTGCTGGTGCACGGCGGCTTCGCCGACGCCTCCGGCTGGAACGATGTCATCAGCCGCCTCCAGAACGCAGGTTACGAGACGATCGCGCCCGCCAACCCGCTGCGCGGTCTGCCCACGGACGTGGCCTACCTCGCCAGTGTCCTCGCCTCGATCAGCGGTCCGATCGTCCTGGCCGGGCACTCCTACGGCGGTGCCGTCATCACCAACGCGGCGGCCGGAAACGCCGACGTCAAGGCGCTGGTGTACATCGCCGCGTTCGCCCCGGACAAGGGCGAGCAGCTCGGTGTCCTGCTCGGCTCGTATCCCGGCTCGCTGATCGGCGAGTCCACCCGGGGTGTCCCCTTCAGCAACGCGGACGGCTCCACCGGGACCGACCTGTACCTGACGCAGGACAAGTTCCGGGCCGCGTTCTGCGCCGACCTGCCCGAGGCCACCGCGCGGCTCATGCAGGCCACCCAGCGGCCCTTCAGCGCCTCGTCCCTGACCGACGTGACCCAGGCCGCGGCCTGGCGCACCATCCCGTCCTGGGGCCTGGTGGCCGGCGCGGACAAGGCCATCCCGCCGGCCCTGGAGCGCTTCTTCTACCAGCGCGCCGGTTCCCGTCGGGTGATCGAGGTACCGGGCGCCTCCCACGTCCCGATGATCAGTCATCCCTCGACCACGGCCCGCTTCATCGAGTCCGCCGTGCAGGCGACCTGCTGACCGCCTGACACCGCCGACCCGGCCCGCAGCCCGCGGGCCGGGTCGACCTTCCGCTGCCCTCAGTTCCCCGGCTGTTCCCCGGCCGGTGCCGGTGCGGCCGGCGCGGGGGTGCGGTGGACGGCGCGGACCGGGATCACCAGCAACCACCAGTACTTGGCGAGGCCGGGAGACCAGAACGCCAGCGGGATCGCGGTGACGAAGACCAGGATGTGCAGGATGTTGCGGCGGACCGTCTTCCTCAGCTCCTCGGGGTCCGCGTCCGGGGCGGCCAGCGCGGGGGCGGCCAGCAGGCGCAGGTACATCGCGCAGAGGAATCCGAGGGACAGCGCGATCGCGCCCGAGTAGCACGCCGTGGCCGCCGCCGTCTGGCCGTACTCGCTCAGCAGCTTGGTCGGGAAGGGCAGTGCCGCGACGACCGCGAGCAGGGCGAAGTACAGGTAGAGCAGCGAGCGGTCGACGGTCGCGATCCGCCGGAACAGGGCGTGCTGGGTCAGCCAGAGGATGCCGATGACGACGAAGCTCAGCAGATACGCGCCGATCGCGGGCAGCAGTTCCCGCAGGGCGTGCGGGACCTCCGAGTCGTGCAGGCCCTCGGGGACGGTGATGTCGAGGGCGAGCAGGGTGATGGCGATGGCGAAGACGGCGTCGCCGAGCATCGACAGTCGTTCGGGGCTCACGACGATCTCGCTGCGACGCAGTACGAAGGGGCGGGAGTTGCTCATGTGAAGGACACCAGGTGCTCGTCGGCGTACGGACGACGCAAGAGGTACCACACGGCGGTGTCCGCACGGAGCGGGAGAGTTCGCGCGGTGCGCACACTTGCCCGTTGAGGAGATTCCCGGCCCCTTCCGGGCATCGACACGCGCGGGACGGCCCTGGCCTGCGGCCGTCCCGCGCCTGTCCGGCCCTGCGGGCCGGAGGTGTCAGCCGACGATTCGGTGAGTGGTCCAGAACGACGTCAGGTCGGTGCTGGTGGCCGCCTGGGCCGCCGCCTTGAACTCTGCGGTGGTCGAGACGCCGTACCAGTGCGCACTGGCGTAGCTCTTCAGGAGGTTGGTCATGGCGGTGTCGCCGATCAGGCGGCGCAGGTCGTGCAGGGCGCACTTGCCGTAGCCGTAGACGACGGTGGAGTAGCGGGAGGAGTGGGCGTCCCAGTACGCCATCGAGTTGGTGATGTTCTCCGCCGAGGAGGCCCAGGAGACGCTGTTCCAGCAGTTCGTACCGGTGCTGCCCAGCGCCAGGTCGGTGGCGTAGTCGGTGAACGCCTCGTCCAGCCAGGGGCTGTTGTACTCGTCGTCGCCGACGATGCCGTACCACCACTGGTGGCCGATCTCGTGGGTGAGCGCGGTGGTGCTGACGAGGTCGAGGACGAAGCCGGGGTACTCCATGCCGCCGAACCAGAAGTTGTTGTCGATGACCGCGTCCAGCTCGCCGTACGGGTAGGCCCCGAAGCGTCCGGCGTGCGCGTCCACGGCCGACTTGGCGGTGGTGAGCATCGACTGGGCGCTGGAGGAGCTGATGCCCGACACCGAGTAGATGTTGATCGGGACCCCGCCGGGTGAGGTGCCGGAGATCTTGGTGAACGGCCCGGCCGCCCAGGCGAAGTCACGGACCTTGGAGGCGGTGGCGGTGGTGACGGTACGGCCGCTGGAGCCCGGGGTGTCGGTGGACGTGCCCGTCGCCGGGACCAGGATGCTGGTGGGGTGGTCCAGGGTCACCTTGAAGTCGGCGGCCAGGGAGTAGAAGGACTCGCCGTTGTTGGTGTACGGGTCCAGGTGCCAGCCGGAGCCGTCCTGGACCGCGAGGACGGGCAGCGCGTTGCCGATCATGCTGAAGGAGCCGTCGTAGCCGAAGCGGTCGGCGCCGCTGGGGACGGTGATGCCCAGGTCGAAGCCGACCGTGGTGCTCTGGCCCTGGGCCAGCGGGGTCGGCAGGGCGATCTCCAGCGCGGTGCAGGCGACCGAGAGGGCGCCCGCGGTGCCGCCGGTGACGTTGCTGACGGTGATCGGCGGGGCCGAGCAGGTGCCGTGGTAGTTGTCCCACAGCCGGAGGTAGATCTCGCTGAGCGCGGTCGAGGAGGCGTTGGTGAAGGTCACGCTCTCGTGGCCGGTCCAGCCGGTGCCGGTGGAGTTGCTGGTCAGGCTGACGGTGTAGGACGGCGCGGCCGGGGTGCGGGTGCTGTCGCCCGGGGTGGTGGCGGCCGAGGTGTCGAGGGCGACGTCGTCCAGGACGAAGCTGGTCTGGAGGCTGGAGTCCTCGGTGCCGCTGAAGGCGACGGTCACGGTCTGCCCCGCGAACGCGGACACGTCGATCGACTTCTTCACGAACCCGGTGTTCTTGTCCAGGTTGGAGTAGGTCGCCAGCGTGGTGCTGCCGATCTTCGCCGTGAACTTGTCGTACGCCGTGGACGAGGTCGTCTCCGCGGTGTCGATGTGCAGCCAGAAGGTGAGCGTCGCGGCGCATCCGGAGGGGATGCTGACGCTCTGCGAGAGCGAGTCGGTGTGGGTGGAGCCGGTGCCGTCCAGCCAGGCGAAGCTGGAGCCGCCGTGGGCGGTCTGGCCGGAACGGCTGGTGATCACGCTGGTGGAGGACTGGGTCCAGGGTGAGGTGCCGCTCTCGAAGCCGCCGTTGGTGACCACCTGGGCGGGGGTGCAGGCCGCCTGCTCGGCGGCCGACGCCGTACTGCCGGGGAGCAGGGCCGCGGCGAGCGCCGCGATGACCGACGCGCTGGTGGCGAAGGCCTTGTGGGGGGTCGATCTCACACGAAACTCCTTTACGCCGGCCGGGATTCCGGCCTGCTCGGAGGCCGCCCGTCCGGCAGGGGTGCGCCGGAGGGCGGCCACAGGTCACGCGTTACGAAGGTGCGAGTTCGAAGCCTGACAGAGTTGACCGAGGCATGTCACTAAGGGGTTACCCTCGCGTCAGAGGTGGTCCGCGCAGCAGGGGGTGGGGTTGGGGACCTCGAAGGGGGCCAGCAGGCCGCCCGCCGCGGGGACCAGGGTGAGGGTGAGGACACCGTCGCGCCACTCCGGGCGTACGTGGTCCTGGGTCAGGACCTCTGCGGCGGGCGGGAGTTCGGCGGCGGGTGCGCCGAGTACCACCAGGTGCTCGATGGCGGTGTGGTCGAGCAGGTCCGCGACGGTGACGGTGCCGGTCAGCTGCGCCACGCCGGGGTAGGACACCGCCCGGCCGGAGGTGGGGGGCGCGGCGGCCGCCAGCCGGGCGGCGTCCACCGCGTCGTCCGGGCCGTGGGTGCGGCCGGCCAGGGCGAGGCCGGTGCCTTCCGGGAGCATGCCGGGCAGCTCCGGCCACACCGCGTCCACGTCCGCTTCCGGGACGGCCAGCGAGACCGTCGTACCCCGGCGTTCGCCGGTGCGGTACAGGTGGGTGCAGGCGAACACATCCTCGGTGAGCGCCAGTCGGCCGAGCACCCGGTGGATCAGGTGGTCGGCCTCGCGCAGGGTCGCCGTACCGGCGTCCACCCCGATGACGGGGTGAACGCCGGACGAGTGGTGCGGGGAGGTCATGCGGGCAGAACCCACATCGGGTTGGAGTAGAACCACAGGTCCTTCCACGGGTCGGCGTCGCCGAGGACGTCGATGGCCGGGCCGGCCGGGTCCACGGCGGCACCGTTGACGCCGACCGCGGAGCGGTTGCCGTCGGTGCCGCGCAGCCGGACGTAGACCGGCTTGTCGAGGCGGCCGAGGGAGTAGGTCAGCTTGACCGAGCCGGTCGCCTTGTTGACCTCGAAGGACTTCACGACCTTGGTGGCGGGCGTGGCGAACGTGTCCTTGTCGGAGACCGCGCCGGTGACATCGCCCTGGATGACGTCGACACGGGCCAGCGAGGGCACGAACTGCGCCCAGTTGGGGCCGCCCGCGAGGCTGATCTCGATGACGAGGTCGACCCTGCTGCCCTTGCGGACCTGGAGCACCCCGCCCAGGGTCACCGCGCGGGAGCCGGAGCCCAGCTGGGCGTTGAGGCCGCTGATCAGGCCGCCGTGGTCCACCCAGACCCGGCCCGCGCGGATGCCGTCCATGACCGACTTGTAGGAGAAGGAGGCGGCGCCGACATGGGTGCGGGAGTACTGGCCGGGCCAGAAGTCGGTGTCGGTGAGGCTGATGCCGGTGCCGTAGACCGGGTCGTTGTAGCGGCCGTTGGCGTTGAAGTCGCTGTTCGGGCCGCGTACCGCCGTGTCGGCGTAGACGTTGTGGGAGTCGGAGTTGGCGGTGATCCACCAGGGCTTGCCCTCGGCGAGCAGGCTGTCCCACAGGCCGCCGACGGTGGCGGTCATCCAGTCGAAGCCGCCCCAGGTGCGGTAGCTCTCCAGCGGGTAGCCGCCGAAGGAGTCGGCACTCGGGCTGTTGTCGTAGATGCCGCGGGCCGAGCCGGGGCCGTTCGGCTTGGGCAGGCCGCCCGCCTGGTGGCCGGGGGCGCCCTCGAAGCCGACGGCGATCGACGGCTGGGCGTCGCGCCAGGCGCGTATCTCGTGCGGGGAGTCGATGCCCTTGCGCGCCGGGTGGTTGGCGAGGAACAGCGCGTCCTTGACCTTGCGGCTCTGCACCTGCTCGGCGAGGAAGTTGAGGCCGGAGATGGCCAGCGCCTCGTTGGCGGGGGTGCTCGCGGAGGCGCCCTTCACCGAGCCGTCGAAGGAGTTCTCGAACTCCTTGAGGACGGCGACCTCGTTCTTGCCGGGGTGGACGAAGACCGTGCCGTGCTCGGCGGCCGGGATGTTCCACTCCAGGCCCTGGAAGACCAGCGTGTCGTCGATCTGGTCACGGGCGGCGACGATGTCCGGGTTGACCTTCTCGACACCGATCTTGGCGTGGGTCTCGCTGCCGTGGTCGGTGATGACCATCCAGTCCAGGCCGTGCGCGTTGGCCTGCCGGACGTGGTCGATGACCCGGTACTTGGCGTCGGAGCTGTGCTGGGTGTGGATGTGGTGGTCGCCGGCCAGCCACAGGTAGCCGCCGGAACGGCCGCTCTGGGAGTGGGCCGAGGAGACCGCGGCGGCGGCCTGACCGGCCCCGCCGAGGACGCTGCCGGCCGCGAGGCCGGCGCCCAGCAGGCCGGTGCGGCGCAGCATCGAGCGGCGGGAGAGCTGACCGGGCGTCAGCTCCGCGTCGGGGACGGACAGGTCGAGGGCGGGCGGCAGCGACGACGCGGCGTCGCCGTCCCCGTGGTGGTGATGGTGGTGAGGGTGACCGTGGTCGTGGCTGTGACCGTGGCTCATGTGCGGAACTCCCGTGGGCGGCCGGTACGGGGGGACTCAGGACGTGCAGAGTCTGCGAAGGTCGCGTGAACAACGGGAGTCGAGGTCATGGTGGGGTAAAGAACGCATCATGTGCAGCGCACTACGCCCTTGCCCCGGTGGGGAGTTGCCCAAGGGGCCGTAAAGACGGCAGTGCCCGGGCCGACTCGCGGGGAGCCGGCCCGGGCATCAGGTGCCGGGAGGTCAGACCAGGTCGAAGCGGTCCGCGTCGGCGACCTTCGTCCAGGCGGCGACGAAGTCCTTCACGAACTTCTGCCTGGCGTCGTCGCTCGCGTAGACCTCGGCGACGGCGCGCAGCTCGGAGTTGGAGCCGAAGACCAGGTCGGCACGGGTGCCGGTCCACTTGACCGCGCCGGTGGCCAGGTCACGGCCCTCGAAGGTGGTCTGGTCCTCGGAGGTCGACTTCCACTCCGTGCCGTAGTCGAGCAGGTTGACGAAGAAGTCGTTCGTCAGCACGCCCGGGGTCTCGGTCAGGACACCGTGCTTCGAGCCGCCCTGGTTGGCGCCGAGGACGCGCAGACCGCCGACGAGGACGGTCAGCTCGGGGGCGCTCAGGCCGAGCAGGTTGGCGCGGTCGAGGAGCAGGTACTCGGCGCGCAGGCGGTTGCCCTTGCCGAGGTAGTTGCGGAAGCCGTCCGAGGTCGGCTCCAGGGCCGCGAAGGACTCGGCGTCCGTGTGCTCGTCGGTCGCGTCGACCCGGCCCGGGGTGAAGGGCACCTCGATGTCGACGCCGCCGTCCTTGGCGGCCTTCTCCACGGCGGCGGCACCGCCGAGGACGATCAGGTCGGCCAGGGAGACCTTCTTGGCGCCGGTGTTGAAGTCCCGCTGGACGCCCTCCAGGACGCGCAGGACCTGGGCGAGCTCGTCGGGGTCGTTGGCCTCCCAGCCGCGCTGCGGCTCCAGGCGGATGCGGGCACCGTTGGCGCCGCCGCGCTTGTCGCTGCCGCGGAACGTCGAGGCCGACGCCCAGGCGGTGGAGACCAGCTGGGAGACCGTCAGGCCGGAGTCGAGGAGCTTGGCCTTGAGGGCCGTGACGTCGGCGGCGTCGACGGCCTCGCCCTCGGCCTGCGGCAGCGGGTCCTGCCACAGCAGGGTCTCCTCCGGTACCTCCGGGCCGAGGTACAGGGACTTCGGGCCCATGTCACGGTGGGTCAGCTTGTACCAGGCGCGGGCGAAGGCGTCCGCGAACTGGTCGGGGTTCTCGTGGAAGCGGCGCGAGATCGGCTCGTAGATCGGGTCGAGGCGCAGCGACAGGTCGGTGGTGAGCATGGTGGGCAGGCGCTTCTTCGACGGGTCGTGCGCGTCGGGGATGATCGCCTCGGCGTCCTTGGCCACCCACTGCTTGGCGCCGGCCGGGGACTCGCTCAGCTCCCACTCGTAGCCGAAGAGGATGCTGAAGAAGTCGTTGCTCCACTGGGTGGGCTTGGTGGTCCAGGTGACCTCCAGACCGCTGGTGATCGCGTCGCCGCCCTTGCCGGTGCCGTAGGTGCTCTTCCAGCCCAGGCCCTGCTGCTCGATCGGCGCGCCCTCGGGGTCGGCGCCCACGCTCTCGGCGGGGCCGGCGCCGTGGGTCTTGCCGAAGGTGTGGCCACCGGCGATCAGCGCGACGGTCTCCTCGTCGTTCATCGCCATCCGGCGGAACGTCTCACGGATGTCGCGGGCCGCGGCGATCGGGTCCGGGTTGCCGTTGGGGCCCTCCGGGTTGACGTAGATCAGGCCCATCTGGACGGCGCCGAGCGGGTTCTCCAGGTCACGGTCGCCGGTGTAGCGCCGGTCGTCGAGCCAGATCTTCTCGGGACCCCAGTAGACGTCCTCCTCCGGCTCCCAGACGTCCTCGCGGCCGCCGCCGAAGCCGAAGGTCGTGAAGCCCATCGACTCCAGGGCCACGTTGCCGGTGAGGATCATCAGGTCGGCCCAGGAGATGGCCTGGCCGTACTTCTTCTTGACCGGCCACAGCAGACGGCGCGCCTTGTCGAGGTTGCCGTTGTCCGGCCAGCTGTTGAGCGGGGCGAAGCGCTGCTGGCCGGCGCCGGCGCCGCCGCGGCCGTCGGAGACGCGGTAGGTGCCCGCGCTGTGCCAGGCCATCCGGATCATCAGCGGGCCGTAGTTGCCGAAGTCGGCCGGCCACCAGTCCTGCGAGGTGGTGAGGACCTCCGCGATGTCACGTTTCACGGCCGCGAGGTCGAGGTTCTGGAACGCCTCGGCGTAGTCGAAACCCTCGTCGAGCGGGTTCGCGACGGCGGGGTTCTTGGCAAGGATCTTCAGGTTGAGCCCGTCGGGCCACCACTGGCGGTTGCCGCCGCCCTGGGTGGGGTGCGGTGCGCGGTCGTGCGCGACCGGGCACTGGCCCGCGGCGTTCTCCTGGGTCTCAGACATGGGGGAAATCCTTCCGGAATGGGCGGATCGACGTACTCAGGAACTACTGCACGTACTCGGGAACTACAGGACGTACTCAGGAAATACAGGACGTACTCAGGAAATACTGACGGTGGAACAGGCGGGGCACAGGCCCCAGTAGATGACCTCGGCCTCGTCGATCGCGAAGCCGTGGTCCTCCGAAGCGGTCAGGCACGGAGCGTCGCCGACCGCACAGTCGACGTCGGCGACGACACCGCACGACCGGCACAGGACGTGGTGGTGGTTGTCGCCGACGCGTCCCTCGAACCGGGCCGGGCTGCCGGCCGGTTCGATGCGGCGTATGAGTCCTGCCGTGGTGAGCGCGTGCAGCGCGTCGTACACGGCTTGAAGTGATATGTGGCCTACGCGCTCACGGACGCCCGAGGCGATCGCCTCGACGTCGAGGTGGTCGCCGTGGCGGACGGTCTCCAGCAGCGCGACGCGGGCGGCCGTCACCCGCAGGCCGGCGCCACGCAGCTCAGCGGCGGTCGTCGGGGGCTGGGATGCGGTCATGGCGCCAACCTATCGCCTTAAACACGAGTGGTTCAAGAAAACAAACCACTCAAGTCTGGTGGCGAACCGGACAACACCCACCCCACTCGCCACCGCCGCTCGACTTTGCCATTCCTTTACAACCTGTCCGGGTGCCGGGTCGTCTCTCCGCTCGATCCGTAACTCAGCCCGCCCCGACCACGACGGGCCGACGAAAGAGAGCGTCCTCATGCGCCGAACTGTCCTGAGCGCCACGGCACTCGCCTGCACCGCCGTCCTGGCGGGCACCGTGCCCGCGTTCGCCGACGGCACCACCCCGAGCCCGGTCCCCACCGTGGCGCCGTCCGCCGCCCCCTCGGCGGAACCGTCCGCCGTCCCGTCCGAGGCGCCGTCCGCCGTGCCCAGCCGGACCGCGGCCCCCGCGCCGACGCGGGACTCGCACCAGGTCGCGGCGGTGCCGCAGGGTGCGCCCGACACCGGTGTGACGGAGCCGTCCTCGGACTCCGGCGCCGAGGGCGCGCTGATCGGCGGAGGTGCGGCGGCCCTGATCGCCGCGGGCGGGACGGTCTTCGCCGTCCGCCGCCGCCGGGCGACCGGGGCATGACCCCGCTCTCCAGGCGCGCCTTCGTCACCGCCGCGACGGCTTCGCTGCTGGCGGGCTGCGCGGGCCGGGCCCCGGACCGGACGGCACCGGCCGCCCACCGGCGGGTGGCGTCCTCGCCGTCCACGTCGGCGTCCTCGTCCGTGTCCTCGTCCGGGTCCGCCACGCCCGCCGCGCTCGGGCGTTCCGTGCCGGTCCGGCTGCGCATCCCGGCGATCGGGGTGGACACCCCGCTGCTGCGGCTGGGCCTCGCGGCCGACGGCACGGTGCAGGTGCCGCCGGTCACGGCGCACGACCGTGCGGGCTGGTACCGCCACTCCCCCACCCCGGGACAGACCGGCCCGTCGGTGATCCTCGGCCATGTCACGGTCGGCGCCTACGGGGACGGCGTGTTCCGCCGGCTGGCCGGGCTGCGCCGGGGCGAGCAGGCCGTGGTGCGCCTGGAGAACGGCAGGTCCGCGGTGTTCACCGTCGACGAGGTGCGTACGGTCGCCAAGGCCGCGTTCCCGACCGAGGACGTGTACGGGGACGTGGACCGGCCTGAGCTGCGGCTGATCACCTGCGGCGGACCGCGCGGCGGCGACGGCTACCTCGACAACGTCATCGTCTTCGCCACGCTGACCGGCACGACGACCGGCACGAAACCCTGACCCGCCGGAACGGGTGCGGGACCGGTGGAACGTACGCCGCCGGTCCCGCATCCTCCCCGACGAGCGAGCCCCATCGACCCTGGAGAACGTTGAAACGGTCCCGTGACACGGCGGCCTCCGAGCTCTTCGCCGCCCTGTACCCGCGCCTGGCCGGCTGGTGCCGCCGTCTGGTCGACGACGACGAGACGGCGCACGAGATCGCCTCGGAGGCCTTCACCCGGCTGTGGGCCCGGTGGACGTCGGTGGAGGAGCCGCGCGGTTTCCTCTACGTCACCGCGGCCAACCTCGTCCGGGACCACTGGCGCAAGCTGGAGCGCGAGCGCCGTGCGGTGCGCCGCGCCGGCTCGGAGGCCGCGACACGGCCGCACACCGAGCAGGCGGATCCCTCGGTACGGCTGCTGGTGCAGTCGCTGCCCGAGCGGCTGCGGGTGCCGATCCTGCTGCACTACTACGCTGACATGCCGATCCGGGAGGTGTCCGAGCTGACCGGGCGCAAGGAAGGAACCGTCAAGGCCGATCTGCACGCGGCCCGAGAACTGCTCCGCGGCCATCTGAGGAGAAGCCTTGACCACACGCTTTGACGACGAGCCCGAGTTCGACGGCCCCGACGACCCGCTGGCCGTCATCCTCCGTCCGCCGACCGCGCACCTCGGTCCGCCGCCGGGCCGCTACGAGGAGATCCGCCGGGCCGCAGGCCGCCGGAGGCTCGTCCGCACGGCGGCCGGAGCCGGGGTGACCTGCGCCGTCGCCGCCTGCATCGCCCTGTCACTGCATCTGGCGGCCCCCGCGGCGCCGACTACTCCACAGCTGCCCCTCGCACCGCCGGCCGTCAGCCCCACCGCCCCGCACCACCCCTCGGGATCCCCTGCACCGGTCACGCCCCGTCCGAGCCCGAGTGTCGCGCCCACACGACGGAAGACCACCCAGGCTCCCACCCGGGAATCGTCGGCGGCCCCGTCCGCGACCCCGTCGGCGGTACGGGACATCCCGTCCGAGGACCGGCCCAGCGCCGTCGCCACGGCGACCGCCCGCTGAGCGCTCCGCGGGTAGTGCCGCGTCATGTCGTCGATCGTCCGCGGCGCCGTCGTGGCCGGTCGCGCAGTTCCCCGCGCCCCTGCGAGGCGCTGCCCGACCCGCTGACGGCGTCAACGCGGCGGCGGCCGGTGTCATCCGTCCGTGCCCCCGTCTTCCGGCGCACCGCCCGCGTCCCAAAGGCGCGGGTCAAGACGCCACTCCGGCGCATGTGGAGCCCGGCGGGGGCCGCGGCCCGGATGGCGGAGGCCGCGCCTCGGCGTTGGTGTGATGTTTCGTACGAGGCCGGAATGAAAGCTGTGGAACGGGCAACGCTCCGTTTCATGCTCCACGCGCGAACCCTCCGGCAGGTGACTCGATGACGACGGCGACCAAGGCCCCTCCGACCGCTCCGACCGCTCCGACCGCCGCGCCACCCGCCCGCACCCTGCCGTCCGCCCCCGCCCCTTCGCTGCCCTCCCTGACCGGACTGAGATGGATGGCCGCCGTGCTGGTCTTCGGGCTGCACGTGCACAACTTCCGCTATTTCGGCGGTACCGGCGGCCGCATCGTGACCTGGGGGTTCGAGGCCGGTGCCTCGGGGGTGTCGTTCTTCTTCGTCCTCTCCGGGTTCGTCCTGATGTGGTCCGCGCGGCCGGGCGACCGGGCAACGCGCTTCTGGTGGCGGCGGATCGCCCGCGTCTACCCGGTGCACCTGGTCACCGTCGCCGTCGCGCTGGTCATGGTGTGCACGCTGCCCCGCCAGCCGAGGCCGACCCTGCTGCAGGGCCTGGCCGACGTCTTCCTGGTGCACTCCTGGTGGCGCCCGTGGTGGCAGACGCTGGACCCGGTCAGCTGGTCGCTGGCCTGCGAGGCGTTCTTCTACGCCGCGTTCCCGCTGCTGGCGCTGGTGCTGCGCCGGCTGGGCGGACGGGGCGCCACGGCGCTGGCCGCGCTGTCCGTGCTGACGGTGCTGGCGCTGGCCTGGACGGACGCGCACCACTGGTGGACGCAGCCGATCAGTTCCTTCCCTGCCGCCCGGCTGCCGGAGTTCGTACTGGGCGCGGCCACCGCACGTCTGGTGCTGCTCGGCCGGTGGCGCGGTCCGGGGCTTGAGGCCTCGCTGGCGCTGGCGGTCATCGGCTACTTCCTGGTCCCGCAGGTCACCGCCGAGTACGCGGCGACCGCCTGCACCATCACGGGCTTCGCGCTGCTCATCCCGGCGGCGGCCCTCGCCGACCTGCACGGCCTGCCGTCGCTGTGGCGGCGTCGGCGGCTGGTCCGGCTCGGCGAACTGTCGTTCGCGTTCTACATGGTCCATCTGCTGGTGCTGCGGGCGGGCACCCATCTGCTCGGCACCCGCCCGCGTTTCGACCTGCTCACCGGGGCGGCCGTCGCCGCCGTCGCGTTCACCGTGTCGCTGGGCCTGTCCTGGCTCCTGTACGAAGGCGTGGAACGGCCCGCGCGACAGCTGCTGCTACGGCGTACGGCACGGCGACGGACGGCCTAGCCGGATCTGGCCGGACCTGACCGGCTACGGGAACTGCGTCACCTTGGACGGGGTCGTACTGGTCCCCGAGGTCGGTGATCCGGTGGTGTTGACGACGTGGGCGTACTGGCCCATGCCGCCGAGGGAGATCACCAGCAGGTCGTGCATCTTGATCCCCGAACCGGTCGGCACCTGGAAGCCGTTCGACTGCACGATCGTCGGATCGGCCGTGTAGTTGCAGTAGCTGCCCAGGCCCCACGCCTCGTGGGTGGTCACGGTGTCGGCGACCTTGTAGGCCGCGTAGCCGACGACGCCGTCGTGGGTGATGGCGGCGGCGTTCGGGGCGTCGTACGCCTTCTCGTTCTGGAAGAAGATCGTGCGGCCGCGTTCGCCGTTCCAGTAGACGTCGTACTTGTTGAAGTGCTCGACGAACAGGCCGGTGGCGAGGACGTCGTTGCCGTTGACTCTGAGGCCGTAGTCGGCGCGGTTGGTCGTCCAGCCGACTCCGCTGCCGTGGTCGGCGCGCCAGAGCCAGGTGTGGTCGATGATCACGTTGTTGCTGTTGACGACCACGGAGTTGGTGGCGAGGCCGGGTCCGGCGCCGCCGATGCGGACGAACACGTCCTGCATGGACGTGGGGTTCGCGGAGTGGTCGGCGGTGGAGCCGGGGTCGCCGATCCGCAACAGGGTGTCGGAGTTGACGGTGCCCGCGTCGATGAGGAACCCGGCGAGCTTGACGCCGTCGACGTCGGCGACGTGCATGGCGTCGACGCCGTTGTCCGGGACCAGGGTGGCGAGGCCCAGGCCGAGGACCACGGTGTTGGCGCGGGTGACATTGATGGTCTGGTCGAGGTGGTAGATGCCCGGGGTGAAGAGGAGGTTGAGGCCCTGGGCGAGGGCCTGGTTGATGGTGGCGGCCGTGGCGCCGGGCTTGACGACGTAGAACTGGTCCAGCGGGATCGAGGTGCCCGCGTTCGCCGGCCAGGAGACGCCCCGGGCGTTGGTGCGCTTGGCCGGGACGAAGACCTTGTAGGCGCTGCCGTCCAGGTAGAGGAACGGCTTCTCCCGCGAGACGGGGGTGGTGTCCAGCGTGGTGTACGGGCCGCTGTCGAAGTTGGTCGCGGGTGCGCCCTCGACTCCGGAGAAGGTCATGTTCCACACGCCGTTGGTCCAGCCGCCGACCGAGCTGTCGCGGGTGTACCACTGCTGCTGGGAGTACGGGCCGACGGTGCCGTCGATCTTGGAGTCGGCGATGTAGCCGCCGGAGGCCCAGCCGTAGCCGTTCGGGGCGAGGTTGAGGCCGCCCTTGACGTGGATCCGACGGAAGGGGGCCGCCTGAGCCACGGCCCAGCGGTCGGTGCCGTTGGACGGCGTGATGGCGAAGTTCTCCGCCGAGCGCCAGAAGTTCTGGGTGGCGTTGCCGTTGAACCAGCCGGCGTCGACCGTGACGTCACCGTTGATCTGGGTGTCGTCGGGGTTGAGGCCGAGGCCCGAGATCGAGGTGTAGAAGCCGATCTGGGCGTTGATGCCGTTGTAGGTGCCCGGCTTGAGCAGGAACTGGTAGCGGCCGGTGCCGAACTGCGCCGACTCCTGCTGGGCGAAGACGGAGTCGAACGTCGCCTGGAGGTTCGGCGTGGACGGGTCGACGACGATCACGTTGGGGCCGAGGTCGCCGCCGCCCTGCACCGGGGGCGTGCCGGTGGTGGTGCCGTAGACCTGGAACTCCCAGAGCGAGTAGCCCCACTGGGTGGCGCGGTGCACGCCCAGCATCCGGACGTAGCGGCCCTGGCCGGAGACGGACAGGGTGTCGGTGCCGCCGTCGCCGCCGGTCACGGACTGGAGGTCGGTCCAGTTGCTGCCGTCCGAGGAGATCTGGACCTTGTAGTCCTTGCCGTAGGCGGTCTCCCAGTTGAGGACCACCTGGCTGACCTGGGCAGTGGCGCCGAGGTCGACCTGGAGCCACTGGTCGTCGGTGAAGGCGGACGACCAGCGGGTGCCGGTGTTGCCGTCCACCGCGTTCCCGGCGGCGGTCCCGGCGTTCTCCTCCGAGGAGGCGGTGGCGGTCCTGCCCTGGGACAACGGTGTGTCGGCGGCCTGCGCCGCCGGCGCGTGCGCGACGGGGAGGGCCAGCAGCGCTGCCATTGCAGCGAGCGCTACGCCCAAGGATCTCAGTCTCATCAGCGGCTCCCTGAGGTGGGCAGGGGGCACGTCCAACCGACGCACCCCACTGCTTAGTTCAGGATTTGATTTAAGTGGTGAGGCAACCGGGCGACAACCCTTCGGAAGCGGATTTCTCAACGACCGGCCTCGAACCTCCGCCGAACGGGCCGCCCACCCGGAGACCGGGACGGAGGGGAGCGGCGCCGTTCGGATGCGGAGTTCACGTCACCGGGCGAGCTGCTGGTACATGGCGGCGAGGTCGCCCGACAGGGCGCCCTTGGCCCAGCGGGTGAGGTCGTCGCCGAGCACCTCCCACGCGTCCGACTCGATGCCGTCGAGGGCGGCCGCCGCGATGTCCTCGGGCTTCGCCTTGGGGCCGTCGGCGTGGGCCGCCATGTCGGTGTCGACATAGCCCATGTGCAGGCCGGTGACGCCGATGCCGCGCGGCTGGAGCGCCAGGCGCAGGCTGTTGGTCTGCGACCACAGCGCCGACTTGGAGGCACTGTAGGCGCCGCCCTCGGCGACCCAGGACAGGACCGAGTGCACGTTCAGGATGTGGCCGCCACCGTTGCGCTCGATGACCGGCACGAAGGCGCGGGCGAGCAGCAGCGGGCCGTAGAAGTTGGTCTCGAACTCGCTGCGGATGTCGTCCAGCGAGGAGGTCAGGAAGCGGGTTCCGGAGGCGACCCCGGCGTTGTTGACCAGGATGGTGACGTCCTGGGCCTGCTCCGCGACCGCGGCCACGGAGGCGGGGTCGGTCACCTCCAGAGCCAGCGCCACGGCGTCGGGGTGGGTGACGGTGCGCGGGTCGCGGGCGGTGGCGTAGACCTTGCCGGCGCCGCGCGCGTACAGCTCCTCCACCAGCGCCTTTCCGACGCCTCGGCTGCCGCCGGTGACGAGGACGACGGAGTCTTTGATCGCGGTCATGACACTCACGCTCCAGGCATGCGAAGAGATGGAAAACCGATCGGTTTCCATCGGGTCCCGCCCATCGTAAACCGATCGGTTTCCAGCTTCAATCGCGGAGGGGGCCAGGCGGGCGCGGGCAGGACCGGATGCCCTTACGGGCAGGGCGGGTTACTCGATCCAGTTCCTTGCGTCCGACCTCTGGCTACGGACTCCTACCGGGCGGTATACAGACCCCCGACACACGCGTGCGGGCCGCCCGTCGGGACCGGTTCCGTGCGCGTCCTGGTTCCTGGGGGGATCTCCATGGCGTACGGCATCCCGTCCGACGGTTCGGCGAGACGGCACCGGCGGAAGGCCACCGTGGCGGCGGCGCTGGGCGGCTGCGCCCTGGTGGCCGCGTCCACGACACCGGCCGCGGCGCACGGCGGCGGCTCCGGCCCCGGCCACGACCGCGGCACCAGCTATGTGGCGCTCGGCGACTCCTACACCTCGGGCCCGGTCATCCCGACACAGGTCGACGCGAACTGCGCCCGCTCCGACCACAACTACCCCTCGCTGGTGGCGGCGGCCCGGCACGTGAGCGCGTTCAAGGACGTGAGCTGTTCCGGTGCGACGACCGCGGAGATGTGGAAGGCACAGGGCACCAACGGGCCCCAGCTGGACGCCGTGCAGCGGGACACCGATCTGGTGACGCTCCAGATCGGCGGCAACGACGTGGGCTTCAGCTCCATCATCGGCACCTGCGTGGCCCTCAGCTCCAAGGACCTGACGGGCAATCCCTGCCAGCAGTACTACAACGCGTCCGGCACCGATCAGCTGACGGTCGACATCGCGCAGACCGCGCCCAAGGTCGACAAGGTGCTGCGGGCGATCCGCGCCCGCGCCCCGCACGCCCGGATCCTGGTCGTCGGCTACCCCGACCTGCTGCCCGACGACGGCAGCGGCTGCTATCCGACGGTCCCGTTCGCCGCCAAGGACTTCCCCTACCTCCGGGACACCGGGAAGCGGCTGAACCTCATGCTGCGCATGGTCGCCGCCTGGAACGGCGCCCGGTACGTGGACACCTACGGCCCGACCGTCGGCCACGACATGTGCAAGGCCCCCGCCGACCGCTGGATCGAACCCCTCCAGCCGACCTCCCCGGCCGCCCCGGCCCACCCCAACGCCAAGGGCGAGGCGGCGATGGCCCAGGCCGTGCTGGAGCGGCTGGAGCGGCGCCACTGAGCGCTCCGCCGGAAGAGCCGCGCTGTGCCGTCGGTCGGCTGCGGCGCCGTCGTGGCTGGTCGCTCCCCCAAGGTCTCGGCTTCGCTCGAACCGGGGGGACCCCCATCGCGGCGGTAGCCGCATACCGGATACGGCCCCGCGCCCCTTCAGGGCGCTGTCGAACCGGCCCCGCTCAGGGGTTCGCGGGCAGCGGCTTGGGCGGGTAGCCGCGCAGGACGAGGGACGTGGTGACCGGGCCGTGCCGGGCCAGGGAGTCCACGATCTCCTCGAGGCGTTCGGCGTGGGTGCAGTGCACGTCGAAGAGCAGGCAGTCCTCGCCGGTCACCCGGAGCGTCGAGACGACCTCCGGGGTCCGGGCGGCGAGGGCGAGCGCCATCGGCAGCCGCGCGTGGGTGGTGCGCAGCCGGACCACGGCGTGGATGTTGAGCCCGAGCGCGGCGGGGGCGACTACGGCCCGGTAGCCGGTGATGACACCGTTCTTCTCCAGCCGCTGGATCCGGGCGCCCGCGGCCGGCTGGGAGAGTCCGACACGCCGTCCGACCTCGGCTCCGGTGAGCCGGCCCTCGGTCTGGAGCAGCTCCAGGATGGCCCGGTCGATGTCGTCGAGTGATTCCATCGTCCTCGTCCCCGCTTTCCTCTGGATCACTTGCCGGGCCGCGCCGCCGCCACTGGTCCGTCCAGAATCGCCCGCAGGACGGACCCGGCAGGCGCCGGGGCACGACGGAAAGGGCGGTCGGCGGTGGTCGCGTACGTCATCATCCCCGGGATCGACGGGTCGGACGACAGGCACTGGCAGAGCCGGTGGGAGCAGGCCTGGGGCGACGCGGCGGTGCGGATCGCCCCGGCGTCGTGGACCCGGCCCGAGCTGCGGGACTGGGTGGCCGCGGTGCAGGCCGCCTACGACGTCGCCGCCGCGCGGACGGGCCGGGTGGACGGCGCAGTGGACGGCGAGGGGGACGGCGGGGCGGACGGCCGGGTGGCGCTGGTGGCGCTGGTGGCGCACAGCCTCGGCTGCTGGGCGGCGACCGAGTGGCTGGCGCGGGCGCGGCCCCGGGGGGTCCCGGCGTTCCTGGCCGCTCCGCCCGATCCTCGGGGACCGGCGTTCCCGGCCACGGCCGCGCCGACGTTCCGGGAGCTGTCCGCCCGTCCGCTGCCCGGTCCCGCCCTGGTGGTGGCGAGCGAGGACGACCCCTACGCCGATGCCACGGCCTCCGCCGCGCTGGCAGCGGACTGGCGGGCGCCGTGGCGCTCCGTCGGCGCGCACGGGCACCTCAACTCCGCGAGCGGGCTCGGTGACTGGCCCGTCGGCCAAGAGCTCCTGCACACCCTGGCGGGCCCCTGCGCGGCCTCCCGTCGCCCCGACACCCCGGGCTGTGCGGCCCCGTGGGACGGTTCGCGATAGGTTGACCTGCATGAGCGACAACGTTTATTTCGACATCTCGATCAACAACGAGCCGGCCGGCCGGATCGTGTTCAGCCTGTTCGACGACGTGGTGCCCGACACGGCCCGCAACTTCCGCGAGCTCGCCACCGGGCAGCACGGTTTCGGGTTCGCCGGTTCCGGCTTCCACCGGATCATCCCGCAGTTCATGCTCCAGGGCGGTGACTTCACCCGCGGCGACGGCACCGGCGGCAAGAGCATCTACGGCGAGAAGTTCAAGGACGAGAACTTCAACCTCAAGCACGACCGTCCGTACCTGCTGAGCATGGCCAACGCGGGCCGGAACACCAACGGCTCGCAGTTCTTCGTCACCACCGTCGTGACGTCCTGGCTGGACGGCAAGCACGTGGTCTTCGGTGAGGTCGTCGAGGGCCAGGACATCGTCGACAAGATCGAGAGCTACGGCTCCCAGAGCGGTAGCCCCAAGGCCAAGGTCCAGATCACGGCGAGCGGCACCGTCTGAGCACAGACCGGCATTTTTCCACGGGGGACCGGGCTGCTCGCCCGGTCCCCCGGGCGTCGGTCACCGGGTGCCGCGCTCGCCCCGCGGTTCCGCCGCCTCCGGCGGGGCGCGCCCGGCCGGGGAGTCGTGCGCGGTGAGGTGTTCCAGGACCTCGGCCAGTTCCTGGCAGGCCTCCTCGACGGAGAGCCGCGTGTTGTGCTGTTCGGTGATGACGGCCGACAGCAGCAGTGCGGTCAGGGTCATCGACCCGTTGAACAGCTGCAGCTTCAGCATCACCTCGACAGGGGACAGCCGGGCGAACGCGCCGACGCCGTCCGTCGCGGCGACCGTCGCCAGCACCGACGTGAACAGGACGCACAGCATGCTTCCCGCCAGCCGGAACCGCAGCGCGGCCCAGATCAGCAGCGGGTAGACGAGGAACAGCGCGCTCAGCGAGCTGTGCGTGGCCACCGGGACCAGGACCGCTGCGACGGCCGCGAGGGCCAGGACCTCCTTCCAGCGGGCCAGGGACGGCGGACGGCGGGTTTCGAACAGCACCAGCAGGACCGGGGTGACGATCAGGACTCCCATCGCGTCGCCCACCCACCACGCCAGCCAGATCGGCCAGAAGTGGGTCGTGTCGAGCTTGCCGGCCAGGATGAGCGTGGCCACGTCGATGCTGGAGCTGATCGCCATGGCGGCGAAGGCTCCGAGGAACACCAGGGCGAGGCCGTCCCGCAGCCGGCTCAGTCCGGTGCGGAAGCCGACCCGGCGCAGCATCAGGTACGCGCATACCGGTCCGGCCGTGTTGCCGACGAGGATGCCCACGGCGTCGGGCCCGGGCGTGCCGAGCGACAGCACGAGGAGGAAGGCGCCGAGCGTGATGCCCGGCCAGCAGCCCAGCCCGAAGACCAGCAGACAGGCCAGCGCCACGCCGGTCGGCGGATAGATGGGGGTGAAGACGGCGCCCTCGACGGTGAGCCGGCACAGCAGGCCGAGCCGTCCTGCCGCGAAGTAGCAGGTGGCGACGGCCAGCGTCCGGAGAGCGAGGACGGCCGGCCGGCGCAGCTCCTGGTTACCCACCACACCAGCCATCAGACACCGCGGCGGCCGGGTCGGCGAGGCGGGCGCCGCCTGCGGCTCGCGTGCAGGGGCCGGTGCCGGTGCCCCGGGGGCTACGGCGTGGTGTCCAGGCCGTCGTGGCCCATGACCAGGACGGCCGCGTCGTCCTCGTGGCCCACGCGTTCCGCGCCCTTGATCACGGCGGCGGCCAGGGACTGTGCCTCGAGGCCGGCGACGGCGGCGACACCGGCGAGCCGTACCACCTGGTCGAGTCCCTCCTCGATGGGCATCGACGGCCCCTCCACCACCCCGTCCGTGAGCAGCACGACCATGCCACCGGTGGTGAGCCGGTACCGGGACACCGGGTAGTCGGTGCCGGGCTCGATGCCCATCGGCGGTCCGCCCTCGTCCTCCCCGAGCCCGGACTTTCCGTCGGCGGTGGCCCAGACGAACGGGACGTGGCCGGCCCGGGCGCTCTCCAGCACCCCGGTCTCCGGGTCGAGCCGCATGAAGGTGCAGGTCGCGAAGAGGTCGCTGCCCAGCGACACCAGCAGGTCGTTGGTGCGGGCGAGCAGCTCGCCCGGCTCGCCGGTCACCATGGCGAGCGCCCGCAGGGCCACCCGCACCTGGCCCATGAAGGCGGCCGCCTCGATGTTGTGTCCCTGGACGTCGCCGATGGACAGGCCGATGTGCCCGTCCGGCAGTGTGAAGGCGTCGTACCAGTCGCCGCCCACGTTGAGCCCGTAGCAGGCGGGCGCGTACCGGACGGCCAGATGGAAGCGGGGGGTGTCGGGCAGGTCCCGGGGCAGCATGCCGCGCTGCAGGGCGATGGCCAGCTCCACCTGCGAACGCTGGTACTCGGCCCGCTCGCGTGCCTGGGCGGTGAGCGACCTGAGTCTGGCCAGCAGCTCGTCGTCGTCCGTTGAGCGCTTGCGGGGCATGGTTCACTCCGGCCGAGGTCCATCCTTACCAGGGCAAACCCCTAGGTTTTAACCTTTACAGGATCATAGTGCGAACGGCGGGCGAGCGGTCGGCCGCGGCGGCGACGGCCGGGTGCGGCCGGCCGTCGCCGGGCGGGCCGGCTCACCCCTTGTGCGGGCCGTCCGTGCGGCGGGGCGCGCGCAGTGTGCCGACCGTCTTGAGCAGCCGGTCCGCCGGGTCGCGCAGCCGGGGATGGGCGAGGACGGTGTTGCGCAGCCCGCGGACCGGCCGGCGCCACAGGCGGTGGGCCGCGGCCACCGGGTGGGTGCGGGTGGCGAACCCCTCGCCCACGCGCAGTTCGCGGGTCTTGAGCCAGTCCTTGTACTCCTTGTCGCCGCGCCCCAGGTCGACGAGGGTGATCCCAGCCCGCGCGGCGGCCTCGGCGGTGCGCAGATGCATCATCAGCCCCGGCGAGTAGTAGTGCAGTTCGGGGTCGTAGGCGGTGAACCAGGCGGCGAGTACGGTGCCCGAGCGCGGCCCGAAGTGGGCGGCCACCGGCCGGTCGCCGGCGTAGAGCACGGACAGCACGCCGGTGAAGTGTTCCTCGCGGACGTGGAAGAGGTGGTCCACGAGGTCGACGATCCAGGGGCGCGCGAAGCGGTCCATGCGTCCGGTCCGCCGGTACTGGGCGGACTTCCAGCGCATCAGCGTGCGCAGGGCCGCGGGGTCGCGCTCGTCGAACTCGAAGCGCAGGTCGCCGATGTCGCGGCCGAGGCGCCGTTCCTTCTTCAGTGTGGTCTTCGCCAGGCCCGGGTAGGTGGCACGCAGCCACTCGGGGTAGCCGGCGTCGCCGGGCTTCACGTCGATCACCGGTGAGGCGAAGGTGCCGGTGACGTGTGGGGCGAAAGGTCTCTGCTCGGCCACCAGGTGGTCGAACTCGAAGATGGACATCCCGCAGGCGCTCAGCAGTTCCTGGGCGTCCCAGCCGACTCCGGGCCGGTGCACCAGCGCCTGGCAGTCGGAGAGGCCGAGGCCGACGGCCCGGCCGACACCGAGGGCGTTGCGCTCGTACGGGAGGAAGCCGACGGGTTCCCCGCCCTCGCGCAGGACCGCCACCCGCACGCCGGGGCGGTGTTTACCGACGCCGATCGTGAACTCCGGGGCCAGAAAAGGGTTGGCGTACTCCGGCGACTCGTCCATCGCGCGGTGCCAGGCCCGGCAGAGCGACTGGGTCAGCTCGCCGGGTCTGTGGATCGTGATGTCCACCTCAGATCAACCGCCCTTCGGCTGACGAGGTGTGTGACGCATGACTGCACTGGCCTCTGGATCGCATGGGCGACCGCTCCCCCCATAACGCGTATTCCGCGTTCTGCCGTTTCTACGAACAGCTCCTGTTCCCCGCTGTACACCTTCCGGAGGTGTCGCTCAAACGTCGCGAAACAGTACGCACGCTGTCAAGGGTGCCACTGTCACGGCGGGTTCGGGGTGGGGTGACTCGGACTTTCCCGGCCCTTTCCGTCAGGTCGCCGTCGCCGCGGCCGCCGCGCGGCCCGCCTGCCGGCCGGAGAAGAGGCAGCCGCCGAGGAAGGTGCCCTCCAGCGAGCGGTAGCCGTGCACCCCGCCGCCGCCGAAGCCGGCGACCTCACCGGCGGCGTACAGACCGGGCACCGGCGAGCCGCTGCTGTTCAGGGCGCGTCCGGCGAGGTCGGTCTGGAGGCCGCCGAGGGTCTTGCGGGTGAGGATGTTCAGCCGGACGGCGATCAGCGGCCCGGCGCTGGAGTCCAGGATCCGGTGGATCGAGGCCGTCCGGCTGAGGGAGTCGCCGATGTAGCTGAGGGCGTTGCGAATGCCCTGGACCTGGACGTCCTTGGTGTACGGGTTGTCGATCTCGCGGTCGCGGGCCTCGATCTGCCGTCTGAGGTCGGCGAGGTCGATGAGGTTGTCGCCGGTCAGCTTGTTCATGCCGGTGACCAGATCGGTGAGGTTGTCGGCGACCACGAAGTCGACGCCGTTGTTCTTGAACTTCTCGATGGGTTCCGGGGTCTGCCAGATCCGGGAGAGCAGCTGCCAGACGTTCTTGTTGGTGAGGTCGGGGTTCTGCTCGGAGCCGGAGAGCGCGAACTCCTTGGCGATGATCTTCTGGGTGGTGACGAACCAGGAGTGGTCGTAGCCGGAGGCGGTGATCGACCCGAGGGTGTTCAGGGTGTCGTAGCCGGGGATGTCGGGGGTGCCGAAGCGGCGGCCCTTGGCGTCGAACCACATCGAGGACGGGCCGGGCAGGATGCGGATGCCGTGGTTCGGCCAGATCGGCGCGTAGTTGCGCAGGCCCTCGGTGTAGTGCCACATCCGGTCGGGGTTGACGATCCGGCCGCCCGCCTGGGCGGTGATGCCGAGCATCCTGCCGTCCACGTGCGCGGGGACGCCGGTGACCATGAACTTCGGCGGGGTGCCGAGCCGGGCCGGCCAGTTCTGCCGTACGAGGTCGTGGTTGGCGCCGATGCCGCCCGAGGTGACCACCACGACCGGGGCCCGCAGCTCGAAGTCGCCGACGACGGTACGGCTGCTGGCGGTGCCGCGGGCCGCGCTGCTGGGCTCCAGGACAGCGCCCCGCACTCCGGTCACGGCCCCGCCCGTGGTCACCAGCTCGTCGACCCGGTACCGGAACTTGAAGGTCACCTTCCCGGCGGCGACCGCCGCGCGGACCTTCTTCTCGAACGGCTCGACGACGGCCGGACCGGTTCCCCAGGTCACGTGGAAGCGGGGCACGGAGTTGCCGTGGCCGTCGGCCAGGCCGCCGCCGCGCTCGGCCCAGCCCACGATCGGGAACCACTGCACGCCCAGCCCGGAGAGCCAGGACCGCTTCTCCCCTGAGGCGAAGTCCACGTACGACTCGGCCCACTTGTAGGCCCAGTAGTCCTGGCCGGTCGGGTCGTCGACACCCCGGTCGAAGCCCGCCGTGCCGAGCCAGTCCTGCCAGGCGAGGTCGTGCGAGTCCTTGACGCCCATCAGCCGCTGTTCGTCGGAGTCGACGAAGAACAGCCCGCCGAAGGACCAGAACGCCTGGCCGCCGAGGCTCGCCTCCGGCTCCTGGTCGAGCAGCAGCACCTTGCGGCCGGCGGCGGCGAGTTCGGCCGTAGCGACCAGACCGGCGAGGCCGTGGCCGACGACGATCGCGTCCGCGTCCTGCGCCTCGGCGGCGAACGCCCCGGCCTGGCCGAGGGTCATACCGGCGAGCGCGCCGCCGGCCACCGTCAGCACCTGACGGCGGGTGAACCGCGAGGGCTGCTCGGCGCCCTCGATCGCGCCGGTGCCTGCGCTGGGATTCTCCATGGGGGGGGTGCCTTCCGTACGGATGCGGGCGGTGCGGGAGACATGACTGGGACTGCCGGGACGGCAGGGTGTTACCGACGGTAGCCCAAGGTGGGAGCGGCGACCAGAGTCGTGCGCGACCGGATCGCGGCCGAACTGCCGGACAGACGGCCCGAGTTGGGAAGGAGCCACCCATGCCGGCATGCGCCGCGTCGGCACCTCGTCCCCACACTCCCCGCCCGAGATAACGTTTCCTATAGGATTTCGACCAGCCCTCTACGGCACGATCCCGCCCCAACCCGAGTCTTCCCTGATAACAACGGTTCTTGTCACAGGCCTTGACGCACGCATCTCCCTGCCCCACGATCACCGCATCAATTTCCTATCTGATCCCGCAGGGGTGGGAGATGCACTTCCCGACCAGATCCGTCCTGTCCGGGGTTCTCACGGCGACACTGCTCGCTACGGGGACCGCGGCCTGCACCTACCGCAACGCACCCGCCCCCGCCACCGGGCAGGCCTCGACCGCCGGACGCACCGGCGACGGCACCGACCTGGCCGACGGGTCGGGGACCAAGGTGGCCCTCGTGCCCGGCGGCGCCCATCCGTACTTCCAGCCGTGGAAGACGGCGGGGGCCGCCGCGAAGAAGACCTACGGCCTCGGGGACGTCACGTTCGACGAGACGGCGGAGTGGGACCAGCAGAAGCAGAACAACCTGCTGTCCACGCTCGCCGCCCGCGGCTACAACGCCTTCGGGGTGTTCGGCGTCTCCCCCACCGACATCAACACCACCTTCGCCGACCTCAAGTCGCAGGGCTTCCCGGTGGCCTCGCTGGGCTCCTGCCCGGCCGGGGACACGGACGAGGCCGACTTCTGCCTCTCCACGGACGTCGAACTCGCCGCCTACAAAGCCGCGAAGGCGGCCATCGAGGCGATGGGCGGCAAGGGCACCCTGGTCCATCTGACCGGCAACAACGTGGACGCCAACACCCAGTTGCGGATCAAGGGCGTGGCCCGGGCCGTCAAGGAGTCCGGCGGCAAAGTGAAGCTCCTGCAGACCGTCACCGACATCGACACGGACCTGCAGACCGCGCAGAAGGCCGTGTCCGACCTGATGGCGGCCAAGGGCGACCAGATCACGGGCATCGTCGCCACCGCCTACAACCCGGCCGTCGCCGCCGCCGACGCCGTCAAGTCGTCCGGCTCCAAGGCGAAGGTCATCGCCATCGACGACGACGCCAAGATCCTCAGCGGCATCCGGCAGGGCACCGTCACGGCGACCGTCGTACAGAACCCCACCGGCCAGGCAGAGATCGGCACCTGGGCGCTCGCGCTGCTCCAGACGAAGCAGTGCACCATGCGCGATCCCGGGGTGAAGGTCGACTCGGGTTCGTTCGTCGTCACCAAGGCGAACGTCGGCGACTACGACAAGGCCCGGCAGGAGAAGACCAGGCAGCTCAGGACGGAGTTCGCCGACAAGTACCTCTCGTGCGGCTGACCGCCTCGAAAGAGCCCGAAGAGCGCGAAGAGCGCGAAGAGCGCGAAAGAGAACGGACATCGATGAGCATCATCACGACCGCGACCGCCCGGCTGGCCGACATCGCCGTCGAGACTGACCGCACCGACGCGGTGCAGTCCTTCGTCAAACAGGAGACGGTCCTGGTCGACCTGGAGACGGCGGACGGTCTCGCGGGCACCGGCTACGCCTACACGATCGGCACCGGCGGCACGTCCGTGCTGGCCCTGCTCCGCGACCATCTGCTCCCGGCCCTGGTCGGACAGGACGCCCGCAACGTCGAGGCGCTGTGGCAGCGGCTGTTCGCCCTGACCCGGGCCACCACCACCGGGGCCATCACCTCCCTCGCCCTCGCCGCCGTGGACACCGCCCTGTGGGACGTGCGCTGCAGGCGGGCGGGCGAACCGCTGTGGCGGCTGGCCGGGGGACACCGCCGGGAGGTGCCGGTCTACGACACCGAGGGCGGCTGGCTCCACCTGGGCACCGAGGAGCTGGTGAAGGGCGCCCTGCGGGCCCAGGAGGCGGGCTGGGCGGGCATCAAGATCAAGGTGGGCAGGCCGCATCCCGCCGAGGACGCGGAACGGATGCGCGCGGTGCGGGAAGCGGTCGGCCCCTCGCTGCACATCATGACCGACGCCAACCAGTCCCAGACGGCGTCCTCGGTGCTCCGGCTCGCGGCCGCGCTGGAGCCGTACGACCCGTACTGGCTGGAGGAGCCACTGCCCGCGGACGACATCAGCGGCCACGCCCGGCTCGCGCGGGCGACCCGGATCCCGGTGGCCGTCGGCGAGTCCATGTACTCGCTCATGCAGTTCCGCAGCTACCTGGAGGCCGGAGCCGCGTCCGTCGTGCAGGTCGACGCGGCCCGGATCGGGGGGATCACCCCCTGGCTGAAGGTCGCGCACCTGGCGGAGAGCCACAACGTGATGGTCTGCCCGCACTTCCTGATGGAACTGCACGTCAGCCTCGCCGCCGCGGTGCCCAACGGCAGCTTCGTCGAGTACATCCCGCAACTGCGGGCCGTGACCCGGACCGAGCTGACCATCCGCGACGGCCTGGCGGTGGCCCCGGACGTGCCGGGGATCGGCATCGACTGGGACCCGGACGCCCTCGACGACCGGAGGGTGGCATGACGACGTCCGTCAGCCCGCCGGAGACCGTCCCGGAGGAGAAGGCACCCGCCCACCGGATGCCGTTCTGGGTCAACCAGCGGCTCGGCCTGCTGGTGCTGGTCATCGCGCTGGGCATCCTGTTCGGCGTGCTGCGGCCCGCCTTCCTCGACCAGCGCCTGGTGCTCTTCCCACTCCTGCGGGATGTCGCCACGCTGACCGTGGTGGCGCTCGCCCAGCTGGTCGCCCTGTCCGTGGGGCACATGAACCTCGCGGTCGGACGGATGGCGGCCTTCGGCGCCATGTTCGCGGGCCTCGGCTACGACAAGCTCCATCTGCCCATGCAGGCCGGGCTGTTGCTGTGCCTGGTCGCCGGCGCGGCGATCGGGGCGGTCACCGGCTGGCTGATCGCCCGTACCGGGGTGAGCTCCTTCGTCGTCACGCTGGCGATGGACTTCGCCCTGCTGGGCCTGGTGTCCCTGATGTACTCGGCGCTCACCGAGGACGCCGCCTTCACCACCCGCCCGGCCGGCATCGACGCACTGCGGTCCTATTCGCTGGCCGACATCTGCGCGGGCCCCATCTGCGGCTCGCCCGCCGTCCCGCAGCTGGCCCAGTTCACCGTGCTCGCCATGGCCGGTCTCGGCTTCCTGTACGGCTGCACCCGCATCGGCCGGGAGCTGCTGCTGACCGGGGCGAACCCGGCCGCCGCCGAGCTGTCCGGCATCCCCACCGGACGCCGGGTCCTGCTCGCCCACACCCTCTCCGGGCTGCTCGCGGCGCTCGCCGGGTTCATGGCCGCCGCCGGGACGGGCACGTTCCGCGCCTCCATCGGCGACGACTTCATGCTGCCGTCCTTCCTGGGCGCGGTGCTCGGCGGCACCCTGCTCACCGGTGGGGTGGTGTCCGTCCTCGGCACGCTGCTCGGCACCGCGCTGGTCGGTGTGATCCGCAAGGGGCTCGACCTGCTCGGCGTCGGCCTGGAAAGCCTCAATATCTATCTTGGCTGCATCCTGCTGCTGGCCCTGTCGGCCGACCGGATCCGCACCGTGGTGTCCTATCGCAAGGTGGTGCGCTCCACATGAGCACGATCCGCGACCAGCAGAGCCGGGCCGCCGCGGCGCTGCACCGGTTCTCCCGTACGACGACGGCCATGCTGCTGCTGGTCGTCGTGGCAGGGGCGGTGGCGCTGGAGGTGGCGTCGTCGGGCTCCTTCTTCGAGGGCCCCTCGGTACGGGTCTTCCTCCAGTACCTCGCCACGCCCATCCTGATCGGTCTCGCCCAGATGGTGGCGCTGTGCGTGGGCCAGCTGAATCTCGCCGTCGGCGCCCTGGGCGGCTTCACCGCCTGCCTGACGGGTGTCCTGATGGCCGACCACGGGGTGCCGGCCGGGGTCGCCGTGCTCGTGGGGCTGCTGACGGCGACGGCCGTCGGCCTGGTGACCGGTGTCGTCATCGTGGCCACGCAGATCAACGGCTTCATCGTCACCCTCGCCACGATGACGATCCTGCTGGGCGCGCAGTACCGGCTGGTCGGCACCCGGACCGTCGACGGCTACTCCGCCACGCTGCGCGACCTGGGCACCGCGGCGCCGCTGGACATTCCGCTCGTCTTCGTCACGGCGATCGTGGCGGCGGCCCTGCTCGGCGCGTTCATGTACCGCACGGTCGCCGGCCGGCGGCTCCTCGCGGCCGGCGGCAACCCGCTGGCCGCGCGGCTGTCGGGCATCTCCACCGACCGGCAGATCGTCGCCGCGCACACCCTGTCCGGGCTGCTCGTCGGCGTGGCCGCCGTCACCGCCACCGCCTCGCTGCCGGGCGTCAACCGCAGCGTCGGCGGCGACTGGCTGCTGCCCAGCTTCGCCGCGCCGATCATCGGCGGGGTCGCGCTGACCGGTGGCTCCATCGCGGTGTTCGGGACCGTCCTCGCGGCCTTCGTGACCCGGCTCATCGACGCGGCCCGCGCCCAGTTCTCGCTGGACCCGAGCTGGGTCAACCTGCTGATCGGCCTGGTCGTCCTCGGCACGGTCGCCGGCGGGCACCTGCACCAGACGCGGCTGGCGAAGAGCACGCCCGCCCCGCAACCGGGAGGCGCCCAGTGAGTACGGTCCTTCTCGAATGCCACGGCCTGGTCAAGGTCTTTCCCGGGGTGCGGGCGCTGGACGGCGTGGGGCTGCGGCTCACCGCCGGCTCCGTGCACGCGCTCCTCGGTGAGAACGGCGCCGGCAAGTCCACCCTCATCAAGGTCCTGACCGGGGTGCACTCCCCCGACGGCGGCACCCTCGCCTGGTGCGGTGAACCCGTGCACCTGCGCTCGCCCCTTGAGGCGACCCGGACCGGCATCGGCGTCGTCCACCAGGAACGCAACCTCATCCCGGGCTTCTCGGTGGCCGAGAACATCACCCTGCAGAAGCCGCCCGCGCGCCGTGGTCTGGTCGACTACGCGGCCATGACCGAACCGGCCGTCGCCTGCCTCACGGAGCTGGGCGTCGACCTCGATCCGGACCGGCCGGTGCGGGAACTGTCCGTCGCTCAGCAGCAGTTGGTGGAGATCGCCAAGGCCCTGTACACCGAGAGCCGGGTGCTGCTCCTGGACGAGCCCACCGCCTCCCTCTCCCCTGAGGAGACGGAACGCCTGTTCCAGGTGGTCCGGCGGCTCGCCGAACGCGGTGCGTGTGTCGTCTTCGTCAGCCACAAACTGGAGGAGGTCTTCGCCCTCTGCGACACGGTCACCGTGCTGCGGGACGGGAAGTCGGTGCTGGAGTCGTCGCCCCTGGCCGACCACTCCCACGACGACATCGTGAGCCTGATGGTGGGGCGGGCCCACGCGGCGGCCGAGATGCGCCCGCGCACGGTCGACCCGTCCGCCGCGCCGGTCCTGGAACTGGCCGGCGTCGCCACGGCCGGCGGTCACCGGGACATCGACCTGGCGGTGCGGCCAGGGGAGATCGTCGGTCTCTACGGGCTGGTCGGCGCCGGGCGGAGCGAGCTGGTCAAGGCGGTGCTCGGCCTCGACCGCATCACCGCCGGCGAGGTCCGGGTGCACGGCAGGCCGGTTTGCATCAGCTCGCCCCGACAGGCCCTGCACGAGTTCGGCATCGGGTACGTGACCGAGAACCGCAAGGAGGAGGGCGTCTTCCTGGAACAGCCCATCGTCCGCAACATCACGGTGACCGTGTGGCGGAGGCTGGCCAGGGCGCTCGGATTCGTCCCGGCCGGCGAGGAGCGCGCAGTCGCCCAGGACCTCGTCGAGCGGCTCGGCATCCGGATCACCGGCCTCGCGCAGAACGCCGGTGAGCTCTCCGGCGGCAACCAGCAGAAGGTCAGCCTCGCCAAGTGGCTGGCCGCCGACACCCGGCTGCTGGTCATCGACGAGCCGACGGTGGGCGTCGACGTCCGCACCAAACGCGCCTTCCACGAACTCATCTGGGACCTGGCCCGCGACGGCCTGCCGATCCTGCTGATCAGCAGCGACCTCGCGGAGATGGTCACCCTCGCCGACCGGATCGTCGTCATGACCGACCACCGCGTCCGCGGCGAGGTCGACAACGACCGGGACTACGACCGGATGAGCGGCCGGATCATCCGCCTCATCCACGACCGCGGCGCGGTGCGCTCATGAGACGGGTGGCCCAGGTCATCGCCGTACGACCGGAACTGCGGGACGTGTACCGGGAGTTGCACCGCGATGTGCCGGAGCCGGTCCTGGACCGGCTCCGGCGCTGCGGCATCGCCAACTACTCGATCCACCTGTTGGGCGACCGGCTGTTCGCCTACTTCGAGTACCACGGCGACGACCTGGCGGCCGACCTGGCGCTGATGGCCGCCGACGAGGCGACCCAGGAGTGGTGGCGGCGCACCGCGCCCTGTCAGACGCCGGTTCCGGAGGCCGCACCGGGTGAGTGGTGGGCCACGGCGGAGCAGGTGTTCCTCATGGAGTAGCCGGCTCGTCGCCGCCGTCGTCGTCGAGCTGGCGCTCCATGCTGCGGGTGAGGTGCTCGGTCATCGCCTCGGCCGCCCGCTCGGGGTTGCGGCGCAGCACGGCCCGTACGATCCGCTCGTGCTCGGCGACGGTCGGGCCGCCGGCCCCGACCACGTCGCCGAGCCGGAAGATGTGCAGGTGCGCGTGGAGGCGCTCCACGGCGTCGGCCAGCAACGGCCGGTGCGCGGCCTGCCCGATCGCCTCGTGGAAACGCTGGTCGAGTCCGGCGAAGTCGCGGTAGGACGCGTACCGGCCGTTCGGGCTGGGCTGGACCTGCATCTCCTCCAGGATCCGCTCAAGGCCGTCCAGCTGCTCCTCGGTGGCGTTGACGGCGGCCAGGGCGGCGGCCCTCGGCTCCAGCAGCAGCCGCATCTCGAAGAGCTCCGCCAGGCCCTGACGGGTCAGCAGCTCCGTGGCCCGGTATCCGGACAGGGCGCGCTTGACCACCAGTCCGTCGGACTCCAGCCGGGCCAGCGCCTCCCGGACCGGGGTGGGTGAGACCTTGAGGGCTCGGGACAGCGCGTCGATGCCGACGCGGGCGCCGGGGGCGATCTCGTGGTCCATGACCATCGCCTTGATGCTCTCGTACACGCTGTCCGACAGCGCCTGCCGGACGGGAGGACCGCTCTGCTCGTCGCCCTCGCCCGGAAGCCCGGCTGCGGAAGAGGCGTGCGGCGGCATCCCGGACCCTCCTGCTCAAGACCTGTGTGTCATCCACAGTTTACCCAGGTGGGCGGGGTGAGCGGCCCTGAAGTCCTGATCAGGCGGGTGCGGCCCGGCCACCCGGGTGGGAGTCCCTGAAGTCCTGTGATCTCTCGCGTCGTCAGACGACGGCGATCTCGTCGAGATCGATGGTGATCAGGCGTGGTTCGGGCAGGGCGTGCCCGTCGGCCTGTGCGGGCACGATGTAACGGTGGGTGGGGAAGACCAGTCCCGACACCTGCACGTGCTTCTCGGCGAAGTGTGCGGCAGGGGTGCCGCCGAGGACGTCGGGCGCGTAGTCGTGGCGTCGCAGCAGACCGGAGGGGTCGTAGTGGAAGACCTGCTCCGCGCAGTGGGTGGCCATGCCGTGCGGGAATCGGGCCCGCAGCCGGCGCCGGTCCGCACCGTCCTCCCGCCACGGCTCCGCCTCCTCCACGACCACGCCGGGCCGGGTCAGCAGATAGGGGGCCGTGAGGTAGTTCCACATGGCGTAGCCCGCGAAGTACAGCACGTCGAGCCGGTCCCACGGGGTGTCCGGGTCATGGCCGACGAGCGCCTCGCGCGGAGCGGTCCGCTCGGCGACGACGTCGCCGTCCCGCCGCTCGACCACGACCCGTTCGGGCGTGAAAACACCCCGCAGCCCGGGGCCCGTGAAGCCCTCGAAGACCAGCCGCTGGCGCTGCACGTCGACGCTCATGTCGGCGGCGGCGAGGATGCCGTCCTGACCGACCTGGGACCACAGGACCCCGCCCAGGGACGCCGTGGCACGAATGGTCTCCGCCTCTCGCCACCGTCGGAGACCCCCGTGGGCGTGCAGAACGAGATCCAGCAGGTCGCTCATTCGGCGTTGTCCCCTTCACCGATCAGCGGCCGGGCCAGAAATCGTGTGACGTCGGCGGCGAACTCCTCGTGGTGCTGGAAGAGGAAACCGTGTGCCGCGTCCGGGTAGATCCGCAGCTCCGCGCCGGGGATCAGCCCGGCCAGCAGGTGGGAGTAGCGCGGCAGGATCATCGGGTCGCTGTCGCCGTTGGCGACGAACACCGGCACCTGGATCGCGGTCACCCGCTCCAGGAGCCCGACATCGGGGATGCCCCAGGCGCACACCGCGTCGTACTGCGCCTGCCGCGTCTGCCACGTCGTCGGCGTGTCCAGCTCGCCTCGGGTGAACATGCGGCCGAGCGCGGCCTCACCCGACTTCCGGCTCTCGGGGGACCGGGTGTAGAAGACGTCGAGCATCTTCGCGGGGGCGGTCTCGACCTGCCCGACCGAGTCGATGACCCACCGCGCCCACCCGTGCATACCGGGCGCTCCCTGGGGCGCGGACGAGGCCAGTACGAGACGCCGTACCAGTGCCGGCCGGATCAGCGCGATCTCCTGGGCCACGAAGGACCCCAGCGAGAACCCGAGGACGTCGACGTGGTCCAGTTCCAGCGCCTCGATGAAGGCGATGGCGTCCACAGCCATCTGCGCCACCGTGCCCGGCGTGGTGCCACTGGATCCGCCGACTCCGGTGTTGTCGAAGGCGATGACGCGCCGGCCCTGCGCCAGGGCGTCCACCAGCGCGGGGTCCCAGTTGTCGAGGTTGCCGCGGAAGTGCACCAGCAGGACCAACGGCACCCCGCCCTCGCCGACTTCGCGGTACACGTACTCCACGCCGCCCGCGGCCGTCACCCTGCTGATCGGCGCCTCGGTGTAGCTCTGCACCATCGGATCCACCTCTCCCTGGAGCCCGGGACCGGCCGCGGGAAGGCTCCTCGGCCGGTTCCGCACCAGGGTCGATCAGCCGTGGGCTGCCTGTCCCTCACGTGAACGGGTGAGGGCGGTGACCGGCCGGGGCAGGACCAGGACCAGGCGGGCGCCGTGGTCGGCGGCGCGAGGTGGCTGGGCGGTGAGTGTCCCGCCGTGGGCGTTCGCGATGTCCCGGGCGATCGCGAGGCCGAGGCCGGTGCCGCCCGCGTCGCGGGTACGGGCGTTGTCCAGCCGGGTGAAGCGGTGGAAGACCCGTTCGCGGTCGGGTTCGGGGATGCCGGGTCCGTCGTCGCGGACCTCGACGACCGCCTCGCCCTCGGTGTGGCGCATCTCGACGGTCACGGTGCTGTGCGCGTGCCGCAGGCCGTTGTCCAGGAGGTTCGAGAAGAGGCGGGCGAGCGCGGTGCGGCTGCCGAGGACCGGCTCGTCGGGCTCCGCTGGTGCGACGAGGACGACGGGCCGGTGGGGGTACCGCTCGGCTATGGTCCGCCGCAGGAGGTCGGTCATCCCCAGCGGTTGGAGTTTCAGCGGCCGGTGCGCGTCCAGGCGGGCGAGGAGCAGCAGATCGTCGACGATCTCCTCGAGACGGCTGGTGTCGCGCAGCGCCTCCCGGCCGACGGCGGCCCACTCGGCCCGGTCGGGGCGGGCCAGGGCCAGTTCGAGTCGGGCCTTCAGGGTGGTGAGGGGGCCGCGCAGTTCGTGCGAGGCGTCGGAGGTGAAGGTGCGCAGCCGCTCGACGGCGCGCTGGAGCTGGTCGAGGGTGCCGTTCATCGTCTCCGCCAGCGAGGCGACCTCGTCCTCGGAGCCGGGCACGGGGACCCGGTTGTGGAGGCTGTGGGCCGTGATGTCGGCGAACTCGGCACGGATGTCCTCGACCGGCCGCAGCGCCCGGCCCATGGCGTACCAGTTCAGACCGGCCACCAGCAGGACCAGCAGGGCGGTACCGGGCACCAGGGCCCAGGTCAGGATGACGACGGCGGTGCGGGCGGGAGTCAGGTCGGGGTACGCCTGCACCACCATCAGCCCGGCAGTGGTGTCGACGGAGGCGGTCGCCCCGTCGTCGTCCGGCTCGCCGGTCTGCGCGCCGTGGGAACTGTCCCCGGCGACCACGGTGACGTCCGGCAGGGCGGTCAGTACCTTCGCCACGGGTGTGCCGGCGTCGAGTTGGCGGGCGGCCTGCTCGACGTGGTCGCGGGCCGCGGTCTGGGCGGAGCCGACCAGGTTGGCGTGGACGGCGTAGAGCAGGACCGCCGAGCAGGCGGCGAGGGCGATACCGGCGACGAGGGCGACGGCCAGGGTGGCACGGCCCCGCACCGTGCGCGGCCAAGGGCGCAGGCGCCGGCGGCGCGGGCGGTCAGGATCCGTCGGAGCGGAGTCGGTAGGCTCCGCCGGGTACGGTTTCGATGCTGGCCCGGCCGAAGGGCCGGTCGATCTTACGGCGTAGCGCACTGACGTTGACCTCCACGATGTTCGGACCGCCCTCGTACGCGCTGTCCCAGACGTGTTCGAGGATGGCGGCCTTGGTGATGGCGACGTCCGGGGACGCCGCGAGCAGCGCCAGGACGTCGAACTCACGGGGCGTGAGGGCGATGTCCGCACCGGCGCGGCGGCAGCGGCGGGCGCCGGTGTCGATCTCCAGGTCCCCGAAGTGCCGGACGATCTGCCGTTCGGGGCGGGCGCGGCGCATCAGGGCGTGCAGCCGGGCGATGAGGACGACGAAGGAGAAGGGCTTGGTGAGGTAGTCGTCGGCGCCGGTCTCCAGGCCCTCCGCCTCGTCGTACTCACCGTCCTTCGCCGTCAGCATCAGGATCGGGGTGTTGTCGCCGGCCGCACGAAGGTGGGCGCACACCTTGTAGCCGTTGAGCCCGGGCATCATGACGTCGAGGATGATCACGTCGTAGGTGTCGGCCGCTGCCCTGGCGAGACCGTCGAGGCCGTCGCTCACGGCGTCCACCGCGAAGCCCTCTGCCCGCAGGCCCTGTTGGAGCAGCTCCACGAGCCGCGCGTCGTCGTCCATCACCAGCACACGCATGCCGTACACCTTGCCTCACCGGTGCCGTGCGGTGCTGAAGGGGATCTTCAGGACGTTCAGCGGATCTTCAGCGGACGGCGGCGAGAGTCGGGGACGCACTCGATCCCGACGGGACCGCATGCCGCACCGGGTCCGGTGTCTCCGAGTCCCGTCGCCCCAGAAGGAGCTGATCCCATGAAGACACGTCGGCGTGGCGTCCCCCGCCGCCGAGGCCTGCTGATCACCGGCGTCGCCGTCGCGCTCCTCGCCTCCGGCGGGGTCGCCGCGGCGGCCTCCGGCGACCACGGCACGACCGAGGATCCCGGCATCACGCTCACGGAGGTGCCCGGCGCGGCGCCGACCGACTGGACGCCGGCGACTCTCACCCCGGCGGACGGCATCACCCTCACCGAGGTGCCCGGCGCGAAGCCCACCGACGTGAAGCCGGGCCACGCCACCGCCCTGCCGCATCAGCCGATCGTCATCGACGGCGACGGCGTGACGCTTCCGGGCCACACGCGGTAGTCGCCGGGTGGGTCCCTGTCACAGGCGCCCGGCCGGGCACTCCCGGCCGGGCGCCTCGTGCGCTCCCGGTCGGCGATCGCCGCCGGTTCTCACGAGCGGCCCGCTCACCACCCCCTCGCACTGGCGTGCTATGACCCTGTTCCATGGAGACCGTGCCGACCGAGCCGATCACCCCGTCCACGCCACGGCCCGTACGGTGGCCGACGATGGTCCAGGGGTGGCACGAACTGACCTTCCTGCACTGGCCGGTGGAGCCGGAGCGGGTGGCGGGGCTGCTGCCCGCCGGCACCCGGCCGGACACGCTGGACGGGGTCACGTACGTCGGTCTGGTCCCGTTCCTGATGCGGGGCACGGGCTTCGGGCCGGGGCCGGGGCTGCCGTATCTGGGCACCTTCTGCGAGACGAACGTACGGCTGTACTCGGTGGACGGGCACGGCCGGCGCGGGGTGGTGTTCAAGTCCCTGGACGCGGCCCGGCTGCTCCCGGTACTGATGGGCCGGCTGGGGTTCCGGCTGCCGTACATCTGGTCCGCGATGCGGCTGCGCCGCGAGGGCGATGTGATCACGTACACCTGCCGGCGGCGGCGCCCGGCGGCCGCGAGCCGGGCGGTCGTACGGATCGGGCCGCCGATCGCCGAGCCGTCGCCGCTGGAGCGCTTCCTGACCGCGCGCTGGGGGCTGCACGTGACCTGGCACGGGCGTACCGCGCACCTGCCGAACGAGCATGCGCCCTGGCCGCTGCACCGGGCCGAACTGCTGGATCTGAACGACGAGTTGATGGCAGCGGCCGGCCTGCCGACGCCGTCCGGGCCGCCCGTCAGCGTGCTCTGGTCGCCCGGCGTGAAGGTGCGGTTCGGGACGATGGAACTGCTCCGCCACGCCAGGTAAAGAAATCGTATGGTCTAGTCCAAAGTGAGCTTTGGTCCAGTCCAATTCATTGACGTGACCGCGACACCTCCGGAAGCTGGGACCACCCCACCTCCCCGGCCCCCCTGGAGGCACCAGTGAGACCCCTTCGCGCATGTCTGGGCGCGGCGGCCGCCGTCACCCTCGCCGCCGCCGGCACCACCGCGCTCGTCGCGAGCGACGCCTCGGGCGCGACCACCGCGCTGAGCAACCGGTGGTACGCGGCCGCCCCCTATCTGATGCCGCTGGACAACAACCCGCCGGACGCGGCCGCCATCATGGACGCCAGCGGCCTCAAGGCCTTCCAGCTGGCGTTCGTCCTGGCCCCGAACGGCGGCGGCTGCTCGCCCACCTGGGGTGGTACGGCGGCGGTCTCCTCGGACACCGCCGTCCAGTCGGTGATCAACACCATCCGGGCCAAGGGCGGCGACGTCTCCGTCTCCATCGGCGGCTACGGCGGCACCAAGCTGGGCCAGACCTGCGCGGACGCGGCCTCCACGGCGGCGGCCTACCAGCAGGTCATCACCAAGTACGGGCTGCACGCGATCGACTTCGACCTGGAGGAGCCGGAGTACGAGAACACCGCGGCGATCAAGAACGAGATCGGCGCCGCGAAGATCCTCCAGCAGAACAACCCGGGCCTGTACGTGTCGGTGACGACCCCCGGCACGGCGGACGGCACCGGCTGGTTCGGCAAGCAGATGCTCCTGGAGGCGAAGTCCGAGGGGTTCACGCCGAACAACTTCTCGATCATGCCGTTCGACGGCGGTTTCAGCGGGGCGGCCTCGCAGACCAGCGCGCTCACCAACTTCAACTCGATCCTGCAGTCCACCTTCGGCTGGGACCAGGCGACGGCCTACGCCCACGAGGGCTTCTCCGGGATGAACGGGCGCAGCGACACCGGCGAGTACTTCACCCAGGCCGACTTCCAGACCGTGCTCGACTACGCGACGAGCCACAACATGGACCGCTTCACGTTCTGGTCCCTGAACCGCGACCGCCAGTGCTCCCCGGTCGACAACAACGGAACCACGTCCGGGACCTGCTCCAGCGTGGCGCAGAGCGCCTGGGACTTCGCCAAGTACTCGGTGAAGTTCGCCGGGGTCACCCCGCCGACCACCACCCCGACTCCCACGCCCACCCCGACACCCACTCCCACCTCCTGCAAGACCGCCTGGAGCTCGACAGCGGTGTACACGGCCGGGAACGAGGTCTCGTACAACAGCCACAACTGGAAAGCCAAGTGGTGGACCCAGAACGAGGTGCCCGGCGCCTCCGAGTGGGGTCCCTGGCAGGACGAGGGCGCCTGCTGACCCTCTTGACGGGATTGGTCCGGACCTTTAGCTTCACGGTCATCGACGGTTATGGATGCGGCCGGAGTTCACATACATGAACTCGGGAGTGGGCTCCGGCCACATCCCTCTGACGAAAGGACCCCCCACGTGAACCGATCCCGGCTGCTCGCGGCGCCGACCGCCGCGGGCCTCGCCCTCGCCCTGACCGTCCTGTTCGGCGGCAGCGCGGACGCGGCGAACCCGAACGTCGCACCCGGCGGCAACTTCGACCTGTCCATATGGCAGCTCCAGGAGCCGGTCGGCTCCCCCGGCTCGCCGACCACCATCTCCTCGTCCCGGCTCCAGGGCGCCAACGGCTACCAGGACGCGTACTTCTACACCGACACCCGCGACGGCGCGATGACCTTCTGGGCGCCCGAGAAGGGCGTCACCACCCCGAACTCCAACTACGCCCGCTCCGAGCTGCGCGAGATGAACCGGGACGGCAGCGCCGCGAACTGGTCGCTCAGCGGCAGCCACAAGATGAGCGCGACCCTGCGGGTGGTCTCGGTGACCAAGAACGTGTGCGTGGGCCAGATCCACCTCGGCACCGGCGGCTCGTCCACCAAGCCGCTGCTGGAGCTGTACTACCACTCGAACGGCGACATCGTCCTTGGCACCGAGAACTCCCCGGACGGCGGCCAGACCACGCACAGCGTGGGCAACGTATCGGTCGGCAAGACCTGGACGTACACCATCTCCGTCTCCGGCGGGAACACCATCAACCTGACCGTCAACGGCACTACGACCCACTACGCCATTCCGTCCTCCTTCAACCAGTACAAGCAGTACTTCAAGGCGGGCTCGTACAACCAGTCGTCCTCCGACAGCACGACCAACGGCGCCCGCGTCGCGTTCTACGGTCTGACCGTCACACACGGCTGAGTTCGGCTGGTCCACCCTGGCGGGGGCCGTCGTTCCGCCGCACGATGGAGAGGCCATCCGCGCCGCGGCCGAACGACGGGAGGACTCATGACGCAGAGCTGGGGGCCACGACCTCCCGCCACGGCCGACGGCCCCGAGTGGCGGCCGGAGCTGGACATCCCGGCGCCCGGGCAGCAGCGCCGCTGGACGGTGCTGCTGCGCTGGCTGCTGCTGGTCCCGCAGTTCGTCGTGCTCGGTCTGCTGGGCATCGCGGCGTTCTTCGTGACGGTCGCCGGCTGGTTCGCGGCACTCGTGCTGGGCCGGCTGCCCGACTCCATCGCCTCGTTCCTCGGCAAGTACCTCGCCTACGAGACCCGGATCGCGGCCAGCTCCATGCTGCTGGTCGACCGGTACCCGCCGTTCGCCCTCACCGCGCCCGACTACCCGGTGCAGATCGAGCTGCGGCCCACCACCCTGAACCGGCTGGCGGTGCTGTTCCGGCTGATCCTGATGATCCCGGCGGCGATCATCGCGAACCTCGCGGCGACCGGCTGGCTCGCGGTCGGCTGGATCTTCTGGATCATCGGGATCGTGCTGGGACGGCTGCCCGGGCCGGTCTTCGGGGCGACGGCCGCGGTCGCCCGCTACCGGATGCGGTTCGGCGCCTACACCAGCATGCTGTCGCCCGTCTACCCGAAGGGGCTGCTGGGCGACGCGCCGACCGCCGAGGACGAGGTGCGTTCCGCCACCCGGCCCCTGGTCCTGGACACCGCCGCGAAGGTCCTGATCTGGGTTTTCCTGGTGCTCGGCCTGGTCGCCCAGGTCGGCTCCCGCAGTACCGGGAACTCCGACGACAACAGGCTGGCGAATACGCTGCAAGTGGTACATCTCGCAGGACGGTCGTAGCGTCGAAGGGAACATGTACGGCGGAACGGGCGGGAGCGACCATGCGCAGACCAGTGGTGGGAACGGCGATCGGACTCGGGGCGGCCCTGCTGCTCACGGCAGGCATGACGACTGCTTCCGCGACGCCGCCGACACCGTCCGCGTCGCCGGCGTCGGCCCAGCACCCCGTGCTCGTGGACTGCCTCTGGCACCAGCGGTTCAGGCCGACCGACTTCCTGCTGGCCTGCGGCGACGGAAACAGCATCCTCACGGGCATGCGCTGGACCCAGTGGAACGACCACACCGCGGTCGCCCAGGGCGTGAACGTGGTGAACGACTGCAAGCCGTACTGCGCCGCCGGCAAGTTCCACAAGTATCCGGTGACCGTACGGCTCGACCGCCCGACGGCCTGGACGAAGCACCCGAACGTGCAGCACTTCACGCGCATGAACCTGACCTACTCCGATGCCAAGCCGGAGGGATACACGCAGGTCATGAGCTACCCGATGTGGAACTGAGCGGGGCCGTCACCCGGCTGCGCGGCATGCGGGGCCACGCCGTGCGCCGGGCGGGCGACGCCGCGGCCACGGCTGCCGCGGCCCGGGGACGGCGAAGCCTCATGTTGGTGTGACCGGTACGCCGGAGCTCCGCGCTCCCGTCGAAAGAGGTCACATGCCCCGATTCCCCCGCCGGGCCGTCGCCGCCCCGGCCGCGGTCGCGATCGGCCTGCTCGCGGCGGTTCCGGCCGCGGGCGACGAGCCGGTTCTCTCCCGTCCCCACACCGTCGCCCATTTCGACCTGGTCCACGGACAGACGCCCGAGAGCGTCGTCGCCGAGCGGGGCGGCGCGGTCGACGTCTCCTTCGCGTTCGCCCGGCAGGTCGTCAAGGTCACCCGGGAGCGCCGGGTCCGGGTCCTCGCCACCCTGCCCGACGAGGACAACACCCGGACGCCCCTGGTGAACAGCGCGGTCACATACGGGCTGGCCCGCGCGCACGACGGCACGCTGTACGTCAACTACGCCACCGGCGCCGGGAAGACCGGAGTCTGGCGCATCCCGGCGGGCGGCGGCACGCCCGAGCAGATCGCCCAGCTGCCGGCGGACAGCCTGCCGAACGGGCTGGCCCTCGACGAGAAGCGCGGTGTGCTCTACGCCGCCGACTCGGCGCTGGGCACGGTGTGGCGCGTCCCGGAGTCGGGCGGCACGCCCACGGCCTGGGCCGCGGGCCCCGAGCTCGCCGGGCTCCCGTCGGCCACCGGCTTCGGCGCGAACGGGATCAAGGTGCACCAGGACGCGGTGTGGGTGACCAACACCGACCGGGGCACGCTGCTGCGCATCCCGGTGGGCGCGGACGGCTCGGCGGGGGCGGCCGAGACGAGGGCGACCGGCCTCACCGGGGTCGACGACTTCGTCTTCCCCGGGCACTCGGACCTGGTGCTCGCCGCGCTGAACCCGTCCAACGAGGTCGCGCTGGTCAGCCCGGACGGCAGCCACGGCAGCGTCCTCTCCGTGCAGGAGGGGCTGTCCAACCCGACCTCGCTGGCGGTACGCGACAGCGACGTCTTCGTGGCGAACGCCGCCTACTTCACCCAGCGCGATCCCAATCTGCTGAAGGCCCGGCTGGGCGCGCACTTCTCCCGCTCGTAGCCGGGGAGGGCCGGGTCGCCCGGCCCTCCCCCGCGCCCTGGGGCGTCCGGCCTCAGGCGATCTCGACCAGCAGGTCGCCGCCCTCCACCTGCTGGATGCGGTTGATGGCGAGCCGGGAGATCCGGCCGGCCTTCGGGGCGGTGATGGTGGCCTCCATCTTCATCGCCTCGATGGTGGCCACCGTGGCGCCCGCCTCGACCTCCGCGCCCTCCTCCACCGCGAGGGTGACGACTCCGGCGAACGGGGCCGCGACATGGCCGGGGTTGGCCCGGTCGGCCTTCTCGGTGGCCGGGATGTCGGAGGCCGCCGCCCGGTCGCGGATCTGGATCGGCCGCAGCTGTCCGTTGAGGCTCGACATCACCGTGCGCATGCCGCGCTCGTCGGCCTCGCCGACGGCCTGGAGCTCGATCAGCAGCCGGACGCCGGGCTCCAGGTCGACCGAGTACTCCTTGCCCGGGCGCAGCCCGTAGAAGAAGTCCTTGCTGTCGAGGACGCTGGTGTCGCCGTACGTCTGGCGGTGGGTGTCGAACTCGCGGGTCGGGGCCGGGAACAGCAGCCGGTTGAGGGTGGTACGGGGCTCCTTGGCCAGGCCCTCGCGGTCCTCGGCGGTCAGCTCCGGTGCCGGCTTGGCGGCGGCGCGGCCCTGCAGGGCCTTGGTGCGGAACGGCTCGGGCCAGCCGCCGGGCGGGGTGCCCAGCTCGCCGCGCAGGAAGCCGATGACCGAGTCGGGGATGTCGAACCTGTCGGGGGTCGCCTCGAAGTCCACCGGCCGAACCCCGGCGCCGACCAGGTGCAGGGCGAGGTCGCCGACCACCTTGGAGGACGGGGTGACCTTGACCAGCCGGCCCAGGATGCGGTCGGCGGCCTCGTACATCGCCTCGATCTCCTCGAAGCGGTCGCCGAGACCCAGCGCCACGGCCTGGGTGCGCAGGTTGGAGAGCTGGCCGCCCGGGATCTCGTGGTGGTAGACGCGGCCGGTCGGTGAGGCGAGGCCCGCCTCGAAGGGGGCGTAGACCTTGCGGACGCTCTCCCAGTACGGCTCCAGGTCCTCGATCGCCCGCAGGTCGAGCCCTGTGGGACGCTCCGAGTAGTCGGTCGCGGCCACGATCGCCGACAGCGAGGGCTGCGAGGTAGTACCGGCCATGGAGGCCACCGCGCCGTCCACCGCGTCCGCGCCCGCCTGGATTGCGGCCAGGTAGGTGGCCAGCTGGCCGCCCGCGGTGTCGTGGGTGTGCAGGTGGACCGGGAGGTCGAACTCCCGGCGCAGCGCCGAGACCAGCTTGGCGGCGGCCGGGGCGCGCAGCAGGCCCGCCATGTCCTTGACGGCGAGGATGTGCGCACCGGCCTCGACGATCTGCTCGGCGAGCCGCAGGTAGTAGTCGAGGGTGTAGAGCCGCTCGTCGGGGTCGGACAGGTCGGCGGTGTAGCAGAGGGCGACCTCGGCGATCGCGGTGCCCGTCTCGCGTACGGCCTGGATGGCGGGGCGCATCTGGCCGACGTCGTTGAGGGCGTCGAAGATGCGGAAGATGTCGATGCCGGTGGCGGCGGCCTCGTGGACGAAGGTGTCGGTCACCTCGGTCGGGTACGGGGTGTAGCCGACGGTGTTGCGGCCGCGCAGCAGCATCTGGAGGCAGATGTTGGGGACGGCCTCGCGCAGGGCGGCGAGGCGCTCCCAGGGGTCCTCGGCGAGGAAGCGCAGCGCCACGTCGTAGGTGGCGCCGCCCCAGCACTCCAGGGAGAGCAGTTCGGGGAGGGTGCGGGCGACGACCGGGGCGACGGCGAGGAGGTCCTTGGTGCGCACCCGGGTGGCGAGCAGGGACTGGTGGGCGTCGCGGAAGGTGGTGTCCGTGATGCCGATGGTGGGCGACTGGCGCAGCCAGCGGGCGAAGCCCTCCGGGCCGAGTTCGACCAGCCGCTGGCGGGACCCGGCCGGGGGCTCACCGTCCGGCAGCGGGGGCAGCTTGGTGGTCGACTCGATCAGGTGGGGGCGCTCGCCGTGCGGCTTGTTGACGGTGACGTCCGCCAGGTAGGTGAGCAGCTTGGTGCCGCGGTCCGCGGAGGAGCGGGCGGTGAGCAGGTGCGGGCGCTGCTCGATGAACGACGTGGTGATCCGGCCCGCCTGGAAGTCCGGGTCGTCCAGAACGGCCTGGAGGAAGGGGATGTTGGTGGCGACACCGCGGATCCGGAACTCGGCGACGGCACGCCGGGCGCGGCCGATGGCGGACTTGAAGTCCCGGCCCCGGCAGGTGAGCTTGACCAGCATCGAGTCGAAGTGCGCGCTGATCTCGGTACCCGCGTGGGTGGTGCCGCCGTCCAGGCGGATGCCGGAGCCGCCCGGGGAGCGGTAGGCGCTGATCCGGCCGGTGTCGGGACGGAAGCCGTTGGCGGGGTCCTCGGTGGTGATACGGCACTGGAGGGCCGCGCCGTGCAGCTTCACCGTCTCCTGGGAGAGTCCGAGGTCGGCGAGGGTCTCGCCGGAGGCGATCCGCATCTGGGCCTGGACCAGGTCGACGTCGGTGACCTCCTCGGTGACCGTGTGCTCGACCTGGATGCGCGGGTTCATCTCGATGAAGACGTGGTTGCCGTTCCGGTCGAGGAGGAACTCGACGGTGCCGGCGTTGCGGTAGCCGATCTCGCGGGCGAAGCGGACGGCGTCGGCGCAGATGCGGTCGCGCAGCCCGGGGTCGAGGTTGGGCGCGGGGGCCAGCTCGATGACCTTCTGGTGGCGGCGCTGCAGCGAGCAGTCCCGCTCGAAGAGGTGAATGACGTTGCCCTCGCCGTCGGCGAGGATCTGCACCTCGATGTGGCGGGGGTCGATGACGGCCTTCTCCAGGAAGACCGTCGGGTCGCCGAACGCGGAGGCCGCCTCCCGGGAGGCCTGCTCGATGGACTCGCGCAGCGCGGCCGGGTCCTCGACCCGGCGCATGCCGCGGCCGCCACCGCCGGCGACGGCCTTCACGAACACCGGGAAGCCGATCTCGTCGGCGGCGCGGACGAGTTCGTCGATGTCGTTGGAGGGCTGGGAGGAGCCGAGCACCGGTACGCCGGCGGCGCGGGCGGCGGCGACCGCGCGGGCCTTGTTGCCCGTCAGCTCCAGTGTCTGGGCGCTCGGCCCGACGAAGGTGATGCCCGCCTCCTCGCAGGCGCGGGCGAGTTCGGGGTTCTCGGACAGGAACCCGTAGCCGGGGTAGACGGCGTCGGCCCCGGCCCGCCGGGCCGCGCCCACGATCTCCTCGACGGACAGATAGGCGCGCACCGGGTGCCCGGGCTGCCCGATCTCGTAGGCCTCGTCGGCCTTCAGCCGGTGCAGCGAGTTGCGGTCCTCGTGCGGGAACACGGCGACCGTGCGCGCACCCAGCTCATAGCCCGCGCGAAAAGCGCGGATGGCGATCTCTCCACGGTTGGCGACCAGCACCTTGCGGAACATCCCTGGATCCCTTCAGCCTGCCGGCGACGAACACCATGGTGTCAGCCGCGCCCCTCCGTAGCTCGCCGCAACATTAGGGGTTGCCCGGACCGGCTGAAGTGCGAAAACCATCACATTGACGTCGTTGAGCACTTCGGCGGGTCGGCTGCGTGACCTATGGGGTTTCGGGGAAGTCGGGAAGGTCGGGGAGTCTCAGGGCAGCCGGAAGGACGGTGCGGGGTGGCGCGGTGGGCCCGGGCGGGGCAGCGGTGGGTCCGACCTGGGCGGCGAGGATGTGGCGTCGAGGCGTTCCACGAGGCGGGCGGTGAGCGGCAGTCGGCGGCCGTGCAGCAGGCCGAGGACGATCGCGGAGGCCACGGCGATCAGGTGCTCACGGCCGGCGAGGTTCGGTACCGCGACGGACTCCCAGACCATCGAGCCGCCGGTGAGGGTGAAGACGACGGGGGCACGCCGGACCACCGCCAGGTAGGTGAAGAGGCCCACCACGGCGGCGGACGGCCCCGTGTCGAGGATCCGGCCGACCTCCGGGGGCAGGCCGAAGCCCCACCAGCCGGGGCCGAGCGCGACCATCACCCGGGCGGTCATCGTGCCGGCGAGGGTGGTGAAGTACGCGACGGCGAGGGTGCGGCCGCGGCCGAGGGTGAGTTCGGCGAGCGCGAAGGCGAGGAAGAGCTGGGTGATGCCCGCCCAGACCGGCAGGTCGAGCGCCGGGACGTAGAGCGACACCGGGGTGCGCAGCAGGGAGAGCCACAGGGGCAGGTCGGCGGTGACACCGCCGAGGTGCCACACCAGTCTCCTGCCGAAGGGGTGCTGGGCGATGCCGTGGAAGAAGATGACACCGAACGCGGCCACGAACGCCAGCACGAGCCCGGACAGCCCGCGCCGCACCAGCTGCCGTACCGGCTCCAGCACGATCGCGTGCCATTCGTCGCGCAGCGTGCGCCGCACGAGACGAACCGCCCGCGCGGCCACCCGGCTCCAGTCGCCTTCCATGAAGGCATCGCCCCCTCGACACCGCCCCCGTCATCGGCCTGCGCCCTCCAGGAGGTTCTCCGCGCCCAGGCCGTTCCACGCGTCATCGTATAGACGTTTGGATCATTTGCGACGATGCGGGAGCTACGGCCGGTCGAATGCCGACGTCGGATTTATCACCCGTCCACGGCTGAACCCGCGCGGCCCCGTTCGCGTCCCCCTCACCGGCGTCCCGGTAAAGGAGCGGTAATGCGGAAACCCTCGCGTCGCACGGTGCTGGCCACGGCTCTGGGTGCGGCGGTGACCGCGCCTCAGGCCCCGGGGGTGACCACGAGACTGCGTGCCCTGGAGCGCGAACACCGCGCCCGGCTGGGGGTGTTCGCCTGGGACACCGGCTCGGGGGCCCGGCTCGGGTACCGGTCGGGCGAACGCTTCCCGATGTGCTCGGTGTTCAAGACGCTCGCGGTCGCCGCCGTCCTGCGCGACCTCGACGAGGACGTGCTCACCGAGGTCGTGCACTACGAGGAGGGCGATGTCGAGCGGGCGGGCGGTGCTCCGGTCACCGGAAGGCCCGAGAACCTCGCCGCCGGAATGACCGTCGCCCAGTTGTGCGCGGCGGCGATCTCGTACAGCGACAACACCGCGGCGAACCTGTTGCTGGAGCAACTGGGCGGGCCGGTGGCGGTGACGCGACTGTGCCGTTCGCTCGGGGACCGGGTGACGCGCCTGGACCGGTGGGAGCCGGAGCTCAACTCGGCGGAGCCCGGCCGGGTCACCGACACCACCACTGCGCTGGCCGTCGCGACGACCTACGCACGGCTGACCGTCGGTCACGCCCTGGACGGCGCCGACCGGCGGCGGCTCACCGGCTGGCTGCTCGCCAACACCACGGGCGGGGAACGGATCCGCGCCGGGCTCCCCGGCGACTGGACGGTCGGCGACAAAACCGGAACGGGTGCCCACGGCACCGCCAATGATGTCGCGGTCGCCTGGCCCCCGGGCCGGGCGCCCGTCGTCGTCGCGGTCCTCTCCACCCATGCCGACGCCACCGCCGAGGCCGACTCTCCGCTGGTCAGGGCGGCCGCCACGGTGGTGGCGGACATCTTCGGGCAGGGTGCTGAATAAGATCGTTCACAGCCGGGACACAGCAAGTCGCCTTCCCCGCAGCCGGTTTTCTGCAATGAGACCGGAACCGTTCTGTTTCGATCACGAACTCTCGTATAGTGACGCGCAGTTTCAGCACCGAGCGTCACAACTCCTTTACCGGACACACATCCCTACCGCTCCGAGGACCTGACCGGACCGATGACCGCGCCCACGCATCCCGGCGACCGACCGTCCCTCCGCACGCTCGTTCCGACCTTCGCACTGACCGCCCTGGTGTCGGCCCTCGCGGTCGTCGCCGCGGTGACCGCCGCGCCGGCCTCGGTACGCACTCCCCTCGCCCTCGGCGCGAGCGCCGCCGCGCTGCTGCTGTGCGCGGCGGTGACCTGGGCCGTGCACGCGGCACGGGCCGCCCGCGGCGCCCGGCGCCGGCTGGAGGCGGTGAGTCAGGACATCGGGCGGCTGCTCCAGCAGCAGGCCCGGACCACCGAGGAGGCGCGTCAGGAGCAGCAGCGGCTGATCGACGAACTGGCCCAGCAGCGCAGCGAGTTCGCCGACTCCTTCGAGCAGGAGCGGGCGCGGATCCACCAGGACAGCGGCCAGGAACTGGACTGGTACCAGCAGGAGCACGCCCGGCTCACCGCCGAGTTGGAGCGGGCCTCCAGGGAACGGGCCGCCGCGATCGCCGCCGCGAGCAACGCGGCCGGGCGGATGCAGGCCCTGGCCACCGCCACCCTCGCCGACCTGCGGGCCATGGAGGACCGGCACACCGACGAGGACGTGCTCGCCGACCTGCTGCACCTCGACCACCGCACGGCCCAGGCGGGCCGGCTCGCCGACTCCATCGCGGTACTGACCGGGGCGCGTTCGGGCCGCCGCTGGGCGCGTCCGATCAGCATGGAGTCCATCCTGCGCGGTGCGATGGGGCGCATCAGCGGCTACCGCCGGGTGCGGGTGCACTCGGTGAGCGAGACGGCCGTCGCCGGCCACGCCGCCGAGGGTGTCATGCACGCGCTGGCCGAACTCCTCGACAACGCGGCCAACTTCTCGCCCCCCACGGCCGAGGTCCATGTGTACGTGGAGGAGGTGCCGGCCGGGGTCATCGTGTCCGTGGAGGACAGCGGGCTGGTGATGGGCGATGTGCAGCTGCGCCGCGCCGAGCGGGCGGTCACCGGCGACAGCACCGAGCTGGGCGGCCTCTCCGGCACCCGGCTCGGGCTCGCGGTGGTGGGCCGGCTGGCCCGCAAGCACGGCCTGAAGGTGTCGTTCCGGCCGTCGGCGCGCGGCGGCACCGGGGTGCTGATGCTGGTCCCGCAGGACCTGCTGACCCGCCCGGTCGCCGACGAACCCGCGTCGGCGAAGGAGACGGAGCCGGCCGCACCGCCGCCGGCCCCGCTGGACCCCGTACCCGTGCACGAGTCCGCCGAGCCGGACGAGGACGAGGAAGGGCCCACCGGGCTGCCCAGGCGGCGCCGTGGCCGGACCCTGGCCGAGGCCGAACGCCGGTCGGCGCCCCAGCCCGCGGAGCCGCGCCCCGCGCCCGGCGCCGCGGACGCCGAGGTCCGTGCCGCCCGCTTCAACAGCTTCCGGCAGGCCGTCCGCCCGGCCGCGCCCGACACCGTGGAGCCCGTCGCAGAGCCCTTCGCGGAGACCTCCGGCTCGGTCGGCGAAGCAGCCCCGTACGCCCCCACCCCCGTACACGACCCGGTCCCCGCGCCCCACCCGGAGTCCGAGCCCGAGCCCACCTCCCACCCGCACGCGTACCCGGAAGGCGACACCACTTCATGACCGGCAGGACCACCGCCGACGACAAGCTCACCTGGCTCATCGAGGGCCTCCTGGAGCGCACCCCCGGCGCGCGGCACGCCCTGGTGCTCTCCCGCGACGGGCTGAAGCTCTGCCGTACCCCGGAGCTCTCCGTCGACCAGGCCGACCAGCTCGCGGCGATCGCCGCCGGCATCCAGTCGCTGTCGCACGGGGCGTCCGTCGAGTTCGGCGACGGCAGCGGCGGCGTGCGGTCGGCGATGACCGAGTTCTACGGGGGCGTGCTGTTCATCGTGGAGGCCGGCGAGGGCGCCCACCTGGCCGTGGTGACCAGCGAGGACGCGGAACCCGGGCTGGTCGGGCACAACATGAGCGAACTGGTCGAGCAGCTCGGCGAACACCTGACCGCGCAGCCCCGCACGTCATGAGCCGCCCCGGCAGGGACGACGCGCCCGACCGTCTGTACACCATCACCGGCGGCCGCAGCAGCACCGGCCCCGACAGCCCCTTCGACCTGGTCACCCTGGTCGTCGCGGAGTCGGAGCCGGCGGCCGGGATGCAGTCGGAGCACGTGGCGATCCTGCGCCTGGCCGAGTTCCCGACCTCGGTGGTGGAGATCGCCGCGGAGCTGAAGCTGCCGGTGAGCATCACCAAGGTCCTGCTGTGCGACCTGCAGGCGGCCGGCCGGGTCAGCGCCCGACATCCCTACCGGCCTGCCATCACCGACCCCGACATCCTGGAGCAGGTGCTCGTTGGACTCCGCAACCTCTGACGCGCGCACCCCGTTGGGTGCCTCCGCCGACAACGGTTTCAAGATCGTGGTCGTGGGCGGCTTCGGCGTCGGCAAGACCACCCTGGTCCGCTCGGTCAGCGAGATACGTCCCCTCAACACCGAGGAGACGATGACCCAGGCCGGCGAGGAGGTCGACGACATCCGGGAGGTGCGCGGGAAGTCCGCGACCACCGTCGCCTTCGACTTCGGCCGGATCACCCTGGACGCCCGCAACGTGCTGTACCTGTTCGGGGCGCCGGGCCAGGAGCGGTTCTGGTTCCTGTGGGACCGGCTGTTCTCCGGCACCCTCGGCGCGGTCGTCCTCGTCGACACCCGGCGGATCGGCGACTCCTGGTACGCCATCGACCGGCTGGAGAAGCACGGCACGCCGTTCATCGTGGCCTGCAACCACTTCGGCGGCCCCGTGCACACGCCCGAGGACGTCCGGCACGCCCTCGACCTGGACCCGCACGTCCCGCTGGTCGACTGCGACGCCCGCTCCCGGGAGTCCGGCAAGCAGGTGCTGATCACGCTCGTCCAGCACGTCAAGAACCGGTACGCCGGCCCGTCCGCACCGGCGGACCTGCCCCGACAGGAGTTCGTGTGACCCCCGAAGCCGTGCCGCTCGGCGGCCCCCGGTTCCAGACCGAACCGGCGCGTCTGTACCGCGAGATGCGGCGCGACCACGGCGCCGTCACCCCCGTCGTGCTCGACGGTGACGTGCCCGCCTGGCTGGTCGTCGGCTACCGCGAACTGCACCAGGTGACCGGGGACCCGGTGCTGTTCAGCCGGGACTCGGACCTGTGGAACCAGTGGGACGTGATCCCCGACGACTGGCCGCTGCTGCCGATGATCGGGCGCAAGCAGCCGTCGATCCTCTACACCGTCGGCGAGCGGCACCGCGAGCGGGCCGGGATGATCAGCGACGCGCTGGAGGCCGTCGACCCGTTCGAACTGCGCGGCCACGCCGAGCGGTTCGCGGACGAGCTGATCGACGGGCTGTGCACCAGCGGCGAGGCGGACCTGATCGGCCAGTACGCGATGCTGCTGCCGGTGCGGGTCCTTGCACGGCTGTACGGCTTCGCCGACGAGGAGGGTCCCGGCCTGGTCACCGCGCTGAACGACATGGTCGACGGGCGTGAGCGGGCGCTCGACGGGCAGATGCATCTGGCCACGTCCATGGCGCAGTTGCTGGCCGACCGGAAGGCGGACCCGGCCGACGACGTGGTGTCGCGGATGCTCCAGGACAAGAGCGGCTTCACCGACGAAGAGATCATGCAGGACCTGATGGTCATGATGGCGGCCGGGCACCAGCCGACCGCCGACTGGATCGGCAACTCGCTGCGCCTGATGCTCACCGACGACCGGTTCGCCGCCTCCCTGTTCGGCGGCCGCAACAGTGTCGCCGAGGCGATGAACGAGGTGCTGTGGGAGGACACCCCCAGCCAGAACATCGCCGGCCGCTGGGCGTCCCGCGACACCCAGCTGGGCGGGCGCCGGATCCGCGCCGGCGACCTGCTGATCCTCGGCCTGCAGGGCGCCAACTCCGACCCGCAGGTCCGCACCGACGCCTCCGCGCTGACCGGCGGCAACAACGCGCACTTCTCCTTCGGGCACGGTGAGCACCGCTGCCCGTTCCCCGCCCAGGAGGTCGCCGAGGTAGTCGCGCGGACCGGCATCGAGGTCGTCCTCGACCGGCTCCCGGACATCGACCTGGCGGTGCCCGCCGCCGCCCTCACCCGCCGGCCCTCGCCGTGGCTGCGAGGGCTGACCGAACTCCCCGTCCGGTTCACGCCCGTACCCACCCTGTGATCGCCACCGACAGTCAGGCGCAGCACCGATTGGCGCAGTACTCCGACCCTGCCCTGGGAGGCACGTCACGATGACGACCGGTACCGAAGAAGCCCGGATCGCCCTCGACCCCTTCGTCACCGACCTCGACGGCGAGAGCGCGCGGCTGCGTGCCGCCGGTCCCCTCGCGGCCGTGGAACTGCCCGGCGGGGTTCCCGTCTGGGCCGTCACGCACCATGCCGAGGCCAAGGCGCTGCTCAACGACCCGCGCCTGGTCAAGGACATCAATGTGTGGGGCGCCTGGCAGCGCGGGGAGATAGCGCCGGACTGGCCGCTGATCGGCCTCGCCAACCCCGGCCGTTCGATGCTGACCGTGGACGGCGCCGACCACCGCAGGATGCGCACGCTGGTCGCGCAGGCGCTCACCCCGCGCCGGGTGGAGCAGATGCGGGAGCGGATCGAGAAGCTCACCCAGGACCTGCTCGACGGGCTCCCCGCGGACGAGGAGAGCGCCGACCTCAAGGCGGCCTTCGCCTACCCGCTGCCGATGTACGTCATCGCCGACCTGATGGGTATCGACCAGGCCGAACTGCCGCGTCTGCAGGTGCTGTTCGAGAAGTTCTTCTCGACCCAGACGCCGCCCGCGGAGGTCATCGCGACCCTCACCGAGCTGGCGGGGATCATGGCGGCGACGGTCGCCGCCAAGCGGGCCGAGCCCGGCGACGACCTCACCAGCGCACTGATCCTGGCGTCCGAGGACGGCGACCACCTCACCGACGAGGAGATCGTCTCCACCCTCCAGCTGATGGTGGCGGCCGGGCACGAGACGACGATCTCCCTGATCGTCAACGCCGTGGTCAACCTCTCCGCCCACCCCGACCAGCGGGCCAGGGTGCTCTCCGGCGAGGTGGACTGGTCGGCGGTGGTCGAGGAGACCCTGCGCTGGTCCACCCCGACCTCGCACGTCCTGATCCGGTTCGCCACCGAGGACGTGCCGGTCGGCGACAAGGTGCTCCCGGCGGGCGACGCGCTGATCGTGTCGTACGCCGCGATCGGCCGCGACGAGAACGCGCACGGGCCGAGCGCCGGGGAGTTCGATGTCACCCGGGAGACGCAGAACCGGCACATCTCCTTCGGGCACGGCCCGCACGTCTGCCCCGGTGCCGCGCTCTCCCGCCTGGAAGCGGGCGTCGCGCTGCCCGCGCTCTACGACCGCTTCCCCGGCCTCGACCTCGCGGTACCGGCGTCCGAGCTGCGCAACAAGCCGGTGGTCACCCAGAACGACCTGTTCGAACTGCCCGTCCGGCTGAACCCCTAACGGGTGTTGACGGAGTACGACTTGGCTCCCGTGCCGGCCAGCCTCCCGCCGTCGACGATCAGGTACTCGTCGCGGATCGGCCGGCCGGCGAGCCAGGACTCCAGGATCTCCCGGGTGCCCGCCGCGTAGCGGGCCTGCGCGGAGAGGCTGGAGCCGGAGATGTGCGGGGTCATCCCCTGGTGCGGCATGGTGCGCCAGGGGTGGTCGGCCGGCGCGGGCTGCGGGTACCAGACGTCGCCCGCGTAGCCGGCCAGCTGCCCGCTGCGCAGCGCCCGGTCGACGGCATCCCGGTCGACGATCAGGGCCCGGGCGGTGTTGATGAGGTAGGCGCCGCGCTTCATCGCGCCCAGCAGCTCGTCGCCGAACAGGCCCTCGGTCTCCGGGTGCAGGGGCGCGTTGATCGTGACGACGTCGCAGTGCGGGGCCATGGCGGCCGCGCTCTCGTGGAAGGTCAGGTTCAGCTCGCGCTCGACGGACTCGGGCAGCCGGGTCCGGTCGGTGTAGTGCAGCTTCACGTCGAAGGGCGCCAGGCGGCGCAGCACCGCGAGCCCGATCCGGCCGGCCGCGACGGTCCCGACGTGCATACCCTCCAGGTCGTACGACCGGCTCACGCAGTCGGCGATGTTCCAGCCGCCGTCGAGCACCACCTGGTGCGAGGGCAGGTAGTTGCGGACCAGCCCCAGGATCATCATCACGACGTGCTCGGCGACGCTGATGCTGTTGCAGTAGGTCACCTCGGCGACGGTGACCCCGTGCGCGATCGCGGCGTCGAGGTCGACGTGGTCGGAGCCGATGCCGGCGGTGACCGCGAGCTTGAGGTTCGGCGCGGCGGCGATGCGCTCGGGGGTCAGGTACGCCGGCCAGAACGGCTGCGAGATCACCACGTCCGCGTCGGCCAGCTCACGGTCGAAGACCGAGCCCGCGCCGTCCTTGTCGGAGGTGACGACGAGGGTGTGGCCGGCCTTCTCCAGGAACGAGCGCAGGCCGAGTTCGCCCGAGACGCTGCCCAGCAGGTGGCCGGGGGTGAAGTCGACGGCCTCGGGGGTCGGGGCGGTCTGGCCGCCCGGGTAGTGGTCGATGACGGGGATGTCGTCGCGGGCGTAGCTCTTCGGGTATCCGTCGGTCGGGTCGTCGTACAGGACGCAGAGCACCTTGGCCATGGCGGCGGCTCCTCAACTCCGTTGCGGATGGGCGCCCTTCACGATCCTCGGGGACAACTGCGCAGGTCAAAGCGAACGTTGCTATGCCGTGATAGCCCGCTTCTATCATCGGCCGCGGCCGTCCAGGACGGCGTGCAGCCGGCTGTCGAGGGCGTCCCTCAGGCCCGCCTCCCGGGCGACCTTCACCAGGGCGCGGGCGAGCACGGACTGGGGTTCGCTGCGGGCGACGACGAGTCCGACCCGTGGGCCGTGGGCCGGGCCCTCCAGCGGGACCACGCGCATGCCCTCCGGTACGCCGAACATGTGCAGCCAGGCGTGCGAGATCACGCTGGACCAACGGCCGCCCGGGAGGTGGGCGTACAGCCCGGCCACGCTGTCGGACTCGATCGCCGGGACGGGGGCGGCGCCGTCGGCGGCGAAGCAGTCGTCGATGATCCGCCGGTTGCGCATCCGCTGTCCGAGCAGGCACAGCGGGAGGGCGGCGGCCTCGGACCAGGTGGCCGTGACCGCGTCGCCGAGGGGGCCGCCGACGGGGGTGAGCAGGACGTACCGCTCCTCGTAGAGCGGGAAGCGGCGGACCTGGCGCAGTTCGTCGTCGTCCAGGTAGGTCATGGCCGCGTCGAGCTCGAACTCGGCGAGACCGCGCCGGATGTCGGCGGACGACAGGGACTCCATGGCCACCCGGGCGTGCGGATGCCGGTCGCAGAAGGGGCCGGTGAGGAGCGAGGCGACGGGGACGGCGGTGGGGACGATGCCCAGGCGCAGGGTGCCGGTGAGGCCGTCCCGCAGCGCCGACAGCTCCTGGCGGAGCGCGTCGCCCTCGGCGAGGATGCGGTGCGCCCACGCCAGGACGACCTCGCCCTCGGGGGTCAGTCCCTCGTAGCGGCGGCCCCGGCGCACGATCGGCACCGCCAGTTCGTGTTCGAGCCGTCGTATCGCGGCGGACAGCGAGGGCTGCGAGACGTGGCAGGCGGCGGCCGCCCGGCCGAAGTGCCGTTCCCGGGCGAGCGCTACGAGGTATTCGAGCTGACGCAGCAGCATGCGGCCTCCGCGGGCGGGCTCGGCGACGGGTTCTGGTACGGCTCCGGGTCCAGGTGTACCGGATCGGCGCCGCGCGTTTGACTTCGAGTGCTCTTGAAGTCGTAGCGTCCATGAGGAGAACGCGTCAGCGGGAAAGGCTGGGAGTCACATGCAACAGCGCAATCTGCGAGATCTGCCGGTATCCGCCATCGGCCTCGGCTGCATGGGCATGTCCGCCTTCTACGGCACCGCCGACGAGGACGAGGGCGTGCGGACCATCCACCGCGCGCTGGAACTCGGCGTGACCTTCCTCGACACCGCGCAGCTCTACGGGCCGCTCACCAACGAGTCGCTCGTCGGCGAGGCGATCCGGGGCCACCGGGACGAGTACGTTATCGCCACGAAGTTCAACTACCGCATGGACCACGCCGTCCCCGGCGACATGAGCAGCATCGGCCCGCAGGACGGCTCGGCCGAGCACGTCCGCAGCTCGGTCCACGGCTCGCTCCAGCGCCTGGGAACCGACTACATCGACCTGTACTACCAGCACCGCGTCGACCCGAACGTACCGATCGAGGAGACCGTCGGCGCGCTGGCCGAGCTGGTCGCCGAGGGCAAGGTGCGGCACATCGGGCTGAGCGAGGCCGGTCCCGAGACGATCCGGCGGGCCCACGCGGTCCACCCGGTCACGGCCGTGCAGAGCGAGTACTCGCTGTGGTCGCGCGACCCCGAGGACGGGGTGCTGCCGACCTGCCGGGAGCTGGGCATCGGGTTCGTCCCGTACTCGCCGCTGGGCCGCGGCTTCCTCGCCGGCCGGTTCTCCTCCCCCGACGACCTCGACGCGAACGACTGGCGCCGCACCGGTCCCCGTTTCACCGGCGACAACCTGGAGGCGAACCTGCGGCTGGCCGCCAAGGTGCAGGAGATCGCCGCCGAGAAGGACGTGACGCCCGCGCAGCTGGCCCTCGCCTGGGTGCTGGCGCAGGGCGACGGCATCGTCCCGATCCCGGGCACCAAGCGCATCACCTACCTGGAGCAGAACGCGGGCGCCGTCGACGTCGAGCTGACCAAGGAGGACCTGGCCCGTATCGAGGCCGAGGTCCCCCGGGCGGCGGGCGAGCGCTACGACGAGGCCGGGATGCGCTCCGTGGACCTCTAGAGCGCCGCCCGGCGCGCGGTGGCCGGTCCCCCGGCCGTGGCGCACGCTGGTGGCATGGGCAAGCTGCAGAGCTGTGCGACGGGGCTGCGGCGGTCGTGGCAGTCGTCGCACGCACTGCTGCTGCTCCCGATCGCCCTCATCCTGGTGATCACGGTGGCGGACCTCCGCGCGCCCGACGACATCCATCTGGGTCCCGCCCTGGTCATCGCGCCCGCGCTCACCCCGTCGTTCGCCGGCCCCCGGTCGACCGCGCTGGTCGGGGCGCTGGCGGTGGCCGCCCAGGTGGTGATCGCCGTGTTCCACGGCGGTCTGACCACCGCCAACCACATCGTGCAGATCGTCACCCTGGCGGTGCTCTCGGTGATGGTGGTGGTCTACAGCGCGGTCCGCGAGCGGCGCCGTGCCCAGCTGGCCCAGGTGCGCACGGTCGCCGAGGCGGCGCAGCACGTCCTGATGTGGCCGCTGCCCGAGCACATCGGCCCGCTGCGGATCGCCTCGCTGTACCTGGCCGCCGAGGACGAGGCGCAGATCGGCGGTGACCTGTACGCGGCCACCCGTTGCGACGGCGAGGTCCGGGTCCTGATCGGCGACGTGCGGGGCAAGGGGCTGTCCGCGATCGGCGAGGCGGCCCTGCTGCTCGGCGCCTTCCGGGAGTCCGCGCACCGCCATGTCACGCTGCCGGAACTGGCCGCCGCCCTGGACCAGAGCGTGCAGCGGTACGCGGCGGACCTGGAGCCCCCGGAGGAGGTGGGCGAGCGGTTCGCCACCGCGCTGCTGGTCGAGATCCCCGACGAGGACCCGGTCACCCGGATGACCAGCTCCGGCCATCCGCCGCCCCTGCTGCTGAGCCCGGGGCACGCGGTCACCGTGCCGAGCCTGCACCCGTCGCCGCCGCTCGGCGTGCCCGGGGCGGGCGGCGCCGAGCACACCCTGGACGTGTTCTCCTTCGAGCCCGGCGACACCCTGCTGCTCTACACCGACGGTGTCGTCGAGGCCCGGGACGCACAGCGCCGCTTCTACCCGCTCGCCGAGCGGGTCGCGCAGTGGACCGACGCCGCTCCGGAGGCGCTGATGCACCACATCCGGCGCGACCTGCTGGCGCATGCGGGCGGCCACCTCGGCGACGACGCGGCCCTGATCGCGCTGCACCGCACCCCGACCGTGCACCAGCGTCACCACCACGGCATCCTCGGCCACGGATCGGTTCACGGATCGGTTCACGGATCGGTCCACGGATCGGTCCACGGATCGGCCCGCGACTCCGCCCGGGCGTAACGGACCTCAGAACTCCTTGGTCTGCGACTCCAGGTACGTCTTCAGGAAGGCGAGCTTGGCGTCGCTGTCGGCCACCGCGAGCGTGCCGAAGTCCGCGCCGAGTTCCATGGTCTGCGGGGTGTCGGTGGCGAGGGCGGGCCAGTTGGCCAGGGAGGAGCCGTTCGGATCGCCGTTGGCGGCGAAGCGGGCGACATAGGAGGCCGTGGTGTCGGCGATGTCGTAGTCCTTGGAGGTCCAGGGGCGGTCGGTGTTGTAGAGGTAGCCGAGCAGGTAGTAGACGTCGGAGCCCTCGAAGGCGCCGGCCGCGGCGGTGCCGACGACCGGGTTGGTGTCGTCGTAGCCGGGCGGGACCCGGGTCCAGAAGTAGGTGTGCACGGCGCTGGAGTTGGCGGCCGTGTCCTTGAACTGGGCCGCCCACAGGAAGGCGGAGACGCGTTCCTCGTCCCGGGCGTAGGCGCTGTACTGCTGGGCGGCCGCCGTGTCGCTGTCCGCCGGGTACAGGTCCAGGAAGGTGTCCGCGAGCCCCAGCGGGCCGAACTCGGACCGGGCGTGGGCCTTGAAGGCGTCGAGCGTCAGTTTCAGGTCGGGCGAGGCGCCGTTCGCGTCCTTGCAGACGCCGGTGAGGACGGGCACGTCGGTCTCGGCACAGGCCTTCAGTACGGCGGTGTAGCTGTCGGGCAGGACGTATCCGTCGAGGACGTGGCCGAAGTCGGCGGTGGTGTCGGCGGCGGCCCGGGTGACGATGTCGTCGGCGGCCAGCGCACGCAGGCCCGCGAGATCGGCGGCGCCCGACTCGGCGGCGAAGTCGGTGCCGTCGGCCTCGGCGTCGGCGAGGCTCCGGTAGCGGCCGGTCCCCTGGGCGAGCGCCGGGTCCTTCGTGTACCGGACACCCGAGGAGAGCAGCGCGCGGTGGTAGAGGCCCTTGGCGCGCCGGGACGCGAGCAGGATGTTCACGATGGACGCGCCCTGTGCCCAGCCCGCCAGGGTGACCCGGTCCGGGTCGCCGCCGAACGCGCCGATGTTGCGCTGGACCCACTCCAGTGCCGCGACGACGTCCAGGATCCCCCAGTTGCCGGAGCCGTCGTACGCGGACTCGGCGGTCAGCTCGGGGTGGGCGAGACCGCCGAGCGGGCCGACCCGGTGGTCGAGGGTGACGACGACCACGCCCTTGGACGCGAGCAGGGAGCCGTTGTAGATCTCCTGGCCCGACCACAGGGCCTGCTCGCCGCCGTACAGCCAGACGAGGACGGGGCGGTTGTTTCCCGAACCGGTGGCCGACGTCCAGATGTTGAGGTTCAGACAGTCCTCGCCCAGTTCGGGCACCTGGTCGGCGGGGATGCCCGTGACCGGCTGCGGGCAGGCGGGGCCCCAGGAGTCGGCGGCCCTGACCCCGTCCCAGGAGGGGGCCGGCTGCGGCGGGCGCCAGCGGTTGGCGCCGGCGGTGGTGGCGGCGTACGGGATGCCCTTGTAGACGGTGACGCCCCGCAGGCTGCCCTGGACTCCGGTGACCTGGCCGGACTCCGTGGATATCACTGTGGCGGCCGCGGTCTTCGCCTCGGCGGGGGTGGCCAGCGTGCCGAGGAGTCCGGCCGCGGCGGCGGCACCGAGGAAGCCGCGCCGGTTCAGCCGGGCGGAGGGCATGTCTGTGTCGCTCACGGGGGTTCCCTTTCGGGCGGTGGGGGGCGGACGAACCGACGAGTAGCCTGACCACCGGCGGAGCGCACGGCAACCGCAACCGGGTGACTCACAGCAGGTCAACAGCCTCTGACAGCTGAGCAGTTGGGCCTTCTGTTCAATTGTCTTTGGGTCAAAGTTAAGTCGTGAGGGTGGTCACCGGCACGAGCTGACTGCCAGACTCCGCATCGCCTTTCACCGACAGGGAGCCCACATGCCCGACCTGCAGTCCCCCACCCGCAGACGGCCGCTGCGCAAGGCCCTCGCAGCCGCACTCGGCGCGCTCGCGCTGGTCGTCGCCGTGCCCGCCACCGCGCACGCCGACGTCCTTACCCTGCTGCCGCAGAACGCCGACGGCCTTGAGCAGACGTTCTCCCCGGCCTACGACTACGACGGCGACGGCTGCTACACCACCGCCGCGATCGGCGCCGACGGCACCATCAACCCCGGCCTCGCGCTCGGCGGCGACGTCAACGGCCACTGCCACGACTACGCGCAGCTCGCCAACGCCAACACCTACTCGCGCGAGAAGTGCAACAACGGCTGGTGCGCGGTGATGTACGCCAGCTACTTCGAGAAGGACCAGGCGACGTACGGGCCGCTGGCCATCGGACACCGGCACGACTGGGAACACGTCATCGTGTGGATCCAGAACAACCAGGTGCAGTACGTCTCGGTGTCCCAGCACAGCAGCTACCAGGTGGCGGCCGCCTCGGCGATCCGGTTCGACGGCACCCACCCGAAGATCGTCTACCACAAGGACGGCCTGTCCACCCACGACTTCCGGTTCGCCAACTCCAACGACGACCCGCCGGAGAACGTGACCGGCGGCTGGTTCTACCCGCGTCTGGTGGGCTGGGACGGCTACCCGGCCGGCTACCGCGACAAGTTGATGAACGCGGACTTCGGCGACGCCACCATCAAGATCAAGGACGGCTCGTTCAACGCCAACCTCGGGTACTCCATGCCGTCCGGGATCTCGTTCGACCCGAACGCCTGAGTCAGGCGGGGCCCTCGACGAGCCGGGCCGGCCTGTCGAGGGCCGTCCGCATGCCCGGTTCGTCGTCCTGGGGGCGGATGCCTTCGGGGAGGTCCCGGTGCGGGACCTCGACCTCCGTGGCGCCGTCCGCCCCGCTGCGGGTGGTCGTCACCGACACCCGCCGAACGACCGTGCCGGGGCCGGGAAGGTGAGCCGGGCCCCGGCACGGAGCCCATGTCACGGCTTGCGGGCGACCGCTCCGTACATCGCGATGTCCTCGTCGCGGATGCCCTGTTCGCCGGTGCCGTCCGGGTGCCACTTGTGCACCTGGACGATGCCCGGCTCCACCAGCTCCAGGCCCGTGAAGAAGTCGTGGGCCTCGTCGATGGTGCGCAGCCGCATCGGCATGTTGCGGGCCGCGTACTCGCGGGCGACCCGGCCCACCTCGTCGGGCGCGAACTCGGCGGTGCCGATGGACATCGCCAGGTAGCTGCCCGACGGCAGCGGTTCGAGCAGACGTCGTACGACGCCCACCGCGTCGTCCGCGTCGAGCATGAAGTGGACGATGGCGATCACCGTGAGGGCGACCGGCTTGTCCAGGTCGAGGGTCTCGCGCAGCTCGGGAGCGTCGAAGAGGTCCGTCAGGTCGCGGAAGTCCGCCTCGATGTACGCCGTCCGGCCCTCCGGCGTGCTGGAGAGCAGGCCCTGGGACAGGGTGAGGACGATGGGGTCGTTGTCCACGTAGACGACCCGGGAGTCGGGGGACACCGCCTGGGCTATCTCGTGGAGGTTCGGGGAGGTGGGGATGCCCGTCCCGACGTCCAGGAACTGGCGCATCCCCGCCTCCTCGGCGAGCCAGCGCACGGCGCGGTTCATCCAGTCGCGGTTGGCGCGCATGTGGATCGGGAGCGCGGGCCACTCCCGGGCCATCGCGTCACCCGCCTCCTGGTCGGCGGGGTAGTAGTCCTTGCCGCCCAGGATGTAGTCGTAGATCCGCGCGGAGTGCGCGTTCTCGGTGTCGATGCGGTCGGCCGGCCATCCGTTGTCGGGCAACGCCGTGTCTCCCATTCAGGTGAGGGATGCGGGGGTGTTCGGGGGGCTGCGCTGTGGTGCTTCGAGTGTGGGGGGTTGGTTGAACGATCAGCTATAGCAAGGAAGTTCCGGGAACAGGGGTCACATCAGGAAGTCGGCGTCACCCGCCTTCACGCCGGACAGGAAACTCGTCATCTCACGGGGCGTGAAGACCAGCGCCGGACCGTCGGGGTCGGTCGACTGGCGTACCGCGACCCGGCCGTCGGCGAGCTTCTTCACTTCCACGCAGGCGCCGCCGGCGTCGTCGCTCCACGGCTTGGACCAGCCGCGCGCGCCGAGTTGCCGGGACGGAATGCCGTTGTGTATCGGGTGGTGCACGTCAGAGCTCCTTGCGAATCGCACCGAGGAGGGCCTCGGTCTTTCTGGCGGGCGCTGCCTGCGCGCCCAACCGGTCCAGGGCTTCGCGATAGACCACGACGTCGTCGCTCTTGTCCAGGTAGACGGCGCCCACCAGGCCGTTGAGATAGACGATGTCGGGCAGCTCGCGGGCCCGGAACCGGAAGAGGTGGTACGCACCCGCGCGCATGGCGGGGTGCGGGCCGTTGGCGAACGGCATGATCTGCAAGGTGACGTTGGGGAGCCGGTTGATCTCGATCAGGTGGTCGACCTGGGCACGCATGACCTCGGACCCGCCGACCGGCCAGCGCAGCACCGTCTCGTCCATCACGACCCACAGCCGCGGGGGTGCCTCCCGGGTGATCAGTTCCTGGCGGCGCATGCGCAGCGCCACCATGCGCTCGGTCGCCTCGCCGGGCGCGTGCGGGTTGCCGGCGCCGAGCAGGGCGGCGGCGTACTGGCGGGTCTGCAACAGGCCGTGCACGAACTGGTTCTCGTAGGCACGGATCTGCAACGCCGCCTGCTCCAGGCTGAGATACGCGGCGAACCAGTCCGGCATCACGTCGCGGTAGGTGTGCCACCAGCCGCGCTTGTTCGCCTCGCGCACCGACTGCAGGAAGGTGTCGACCTCCTGCCGGTCCGTCACACCGTAGACCTGCAGAAGCTTCTCGGCGTCGGCCAGCCGGAGCCGGGCCACCTTCGCGGCCTCCATCCGGCGGATCGTGGAGTGGCTCACCCCGATCGCGCCGGCCGCCTGCTCGTAGGTCAGGCCGGCCCGGGTCCGCATCTCCTCCAGCTGCCGGCCGAGGATCATGCGCAGGACGGAAGGGGCTCCGCCCCAGTCGGTCTCCGAGGTCACGCCCTACCCCCTCGCACCAGGTTTCAGGGTCACCGTCTCACGTGGTTGTGATCGTTCACGGACTCGTTCGATCACTTCCTGTCGGGAGCAGCATGCACTTCGCTTCTTGCAATTTTCAACTTGCCGGTTGCGAGGCGATGTTGGCAGATGCCAGAGTGGACTTACTGCTCCGGCCGACCAAGGAGCAGGCGAAGCAGTCCAGTTGGGGGAGACTGAGCTGCGGCCCGGCGCCGCCCAGGCACGGGTCGTCGTCTGCCCCCGAGCGGCCCGGGGCGGACGCGAACGCTCAGCCCCCACGCTGCGAAGCCGGACGAAAGGCGCACGGCGATGGCCCCGCCCTCTCTCCCCCAGCCACTCGACCGACTGCCCGAGGACCACATACCCGGCCTGCCGCGGCCGGCCCTGGCCGCCGCGGCCGAGGGCCCGCACCGCCCGTCGGACGCGACGGGCATCCCCAGACCACCCGGAGGCGAACGCCTCGGTCGACTCCCTGGGCCGCAAGGCCTCGACCGGTTCGCCTCCGGGGACCGTACCGCCGTGCTCAGCCGGGCCTTCGACCTGGCGCCGACGCCGCGCGCGGTGGGCAACGCCCGCCGGAGCGTGGGCGAACTGCTCGGTTCGTGGGGCGTGTGCGAGGAGGCCCGCGACAACGCGGTCCTGGTGACCTCGGAACTGGTCACCAACGCGATCGTGCACTCGGCCGGCCGGCGGATCATCTGCCGGGTGCACGCCGACGCCGACCGGATCCGGATCGAGGTCGAGGACCAGAACAACGGGAGCATCTCCCTCCCGGCACCCCGGCGGGCCAGACCCGACGAGCAGAACGGGCGCGGCCTGTTCCTCGTCGACGCCCTCAGTCTCGACTGGGGTGTCACGGCCGCGCCGGAGGGACGGTCCTCCGCCCGCGTCGTCTGGGCCGAACTGTCGACGGCGCCGGACGCACCGCTCACGACCCCCCACGCCTCAGGAGGCCCTCCGACCCATGGACCGTCCCCCCACTCCTGACTCCGCCGCCGACCCGTCCTGGACCCGCACCCGCCCCAAGCCGGGCCCGGAACAACCCCACACCGCTCCGGCCTGCTGAGCCGGCACCGCCACGATGCGGCCGGGACGCCACCGTCCCGGCCGCGCCGCATGTTCACCACACCGTGCGCTCGCCACACCGCGTGTTCGCCACACCGCTGGTTCGGGGGCCGTTCGCTCACTCCACCGCGTGCGCCAACAACGCGGTCGCGGCCGCCCGCAGTTGTATCGCCGCGGTCACACAGGCCGTCGCCTGCCGCTCCAGGGAGGCGCCGCTCCACTCCGGCGCCCCGGCGCAGTTGCCGAGGGTCTCGGCGGCGCCGCGCAGCCGTTGGGCGTAGCCGTCCATCCGGTCCGCGTCGACTCTCAGGTCGTCCACGTACGCGAGGAGTTCCGGGGCGGCGGTGGCGGGACGGGATTCGGTCGCCATGGGGCTCACCTGTAGTCGGAGGGATGCCTAGCGCGGCAGCACCGCGCCGGCGCTTCTGCGGGCCGTGAACCGGGGGCTGGACAGCACGAACCCGGGCCGTACGGCGTCGAGTTCGAGGATCTGGAGGTACCGGGCGAGCGGCCCGTGGGCGCCGTCGAGCCGCAGCCGCAGCCGGGGGCGGGCATGGATGCGCGGCCTGCCGTGCGCGCGGACCAGGGTGCGTACGGTGCTCCCGCCGCGGCGCCCGTAGAGCACCCAGTCCGCCTCCGGACAGCGGGCGCCGGGACCCGGGCGGCCCTCGACCGAGACGCCCAACTCGGGTGCGTGTACGCGCAGTTCCCGCCCCTGCAGATCAACGTCGGCGGTTCCGCGTACGGCCGGCTGGGCCCAGACCTCCTCGGCCACCGCCCGCGCCTCCTCCGTGCCGACGGCGAGCGCGACCACGTACCGTCCGGTGCGGCGCAGGTCGGCGCGGCGCAGCAGGTCCGCCGCGAGGTCGTACGCGTGCGGCCGCCACAGGTCGTCGACCAGCACCGAGAGGCCCAGCTCGGTGTAGGGGCCGATGGTGGTGCAGCGGTGCTCGTAGAGGGAGAGCACGGCCAGGGCACGGCGGCCGAGCCGGGCGGGGACCAGCCAGGCGACGTCGGGCAGCAGGCTGCGGGCCACGTCCGTGTCGACCGGGAAGCACAGGTGCGCGGCCGAGGAGTCGTAGTAGCGCACCGGCACCTCGACCGGACCCGCCGAGGTGGCGAGGCTGGTGGTGGGGACCGCCAGGAAGGGATAGCCCTCCGGTGGGCGGGCGCGGTCCCTGAGCCGGTAGACGCGGGTGCGTTCCACCGGGCCCCGGTAGGGGTCGAGGGCCCGGTCGACGTCCGCCCGGGCCTGCGGGATCACCGTCTCCAGGTGGTCGATGTAGACGCGGAGCAGGTGGCAGAGCGGGAACTCGCGGGTAGGGCCGGAGTAGTCGACCCGGTACCGGTTGGGGTGCGGGGCGCCGGGGCCGTCCAGGACCGGGACGATGTCGTGCCGGTTGGTGATGCCGGCGACCCAGGTGCGCGGGTCGGCTGGTCTGCGGTCGTCGGCCCGCGCGCCGACGGCGACCACGTGGGTGACCCGGTAGGCGCGGCAGAACTCGTCGTCCTGTGCGAGGTTCAGCAGCGCGGTCCCGCCCTCGCCGTGCCCGATCAGCGCGAGGTCGGCGCCGCGCGGGATGCCGTGGTCACGGATCGCCAGCAGGATCGAGCGGGTGTACGGCGAGTCGGTCAGGAACAGGTTGCGCCAGGCGCCGGCGAAGTCCTGCGGGGAGTCGTCGCGGGGGCGGCCGGGGGCCGTGCCGGGCGCCTGGACGACGTACCGGAGCACGCCGTCGGGGCCGCGTACCTCCTGGACGAGGACGCGGCCGTCGCCGGCGAGCACGTCGATGTTGCGCAGGAAGCCGAGGAAGGAGCCCTCGGTGGCGATGGACCGGGCCTCCTGGGCGGACAGTTCGACGACCTGGGCGGCGCCCTCGCCCCGGCCCGGGGCGGAGAGCCGGGCGGCGTCGAGGCCCCCGCCCGGGACGGCGGTCAGCTCCCGGCCCGCGGCCAGTGCCCAGGCGGTCTCGTCGCTCAGCGGGTCCTCGTCCAGCAGGCCCCGGACGGCGAGGAGTTCGGCCAGGATCGGGGCGAGCGCGGACAGGGAGCGCTGGGCCCCCTGGTCCTTGAAGAGGGCCCGCAGCGCGCGGACGGCCTCCGGGTCGTGGTCGGCGGTGACGGCGTCCGTCAGCCGTCGTATGCCCGGGTCGTGCCCGAACTCGGGGTGGTCCAGGAGTACGGCGGCGATCCTGAGCCGCAGCGAGCTGACCGCCACCTGCGCGGCCAGGCTCTCCCGGCCCAGCGCCTCCCCCGCCGCGCCGAGCAGATGTCCGACGCCGTCCGGCGCGACGATCGCCGAGCCGCCGAGGCCCTGCTTGTTGGTGAGCGTCCGCAGCAGCGCCCAGCGGGCGGCCAGGCCGGTGCGCGGGCGGCGGCGCGCGGAACCCGTCAGCGCCGGGGAGAACAGGACGGAGCTGGTCCGCGCGGAGACCTCGCGGATACCCTCGGCGACGGCCACCACGTCACGGGCGCGGTCCCGCAGCATCTCCTTCGCGGGCGGCCCGGAGGCACGGCGATGCGCTGCCATCCGACGCTCCCTGGGATCGACGACATGGCCTGGTCCCATCGTGTGCCCTGGATCCGGCGCCCGCACCTTCGTCCGTCCGGGTGACCCGCCCCCGGAGACAGGTCAGGCGTCGGCGGCGAGGCCGGCGGCGACCGTCGCGCCCAGTTCCCAGCACGCCTCGATGTCGGCCTTGCCGGGCTCACCGGTCACCGTGACCGGTTCGGCCGCCCGGCGCCAGCCGAGGCCGGTGGTGATGGAGTCGAGGGCGCGCAGGGCGCCCGTGACGTCGTTGCCGCCGTGCACATAGGCGCCGAAGGGGCGGCCGCGCGTCTCGTCCAGGCAGGGGTAGTAGATCTGGTCGAAGAAGTGCTTCAGGGCTCCGGAGAGGTAGCCGAGGTTGGCCGGGGTGCCGAGGAGGTATCCGTCGGCCGCGAGCACGTCGGCGGCGGTGGCGGACAGCGCCGCCCGCCGTACGACCCGCACGCCCTCGATCTCCGGGGTGGTCGCCCCGGAGACCACGGCCTCGAACATGGCTTGGCAGTGCGGTGAGGGCGTGTGATGGACGATCAGCAAGGTGGGCACACCGGCACCCTGCCGTGCGGTGCCCGCCGACGGCAAACGGCTGCGGGCGGCGCTCAGGGCTGTACGGGCATGCTCCAGCAGTTGGAGACGGCCGGTACGCCGGACAGCCGGGCCGTGAGCCAGGCGATTGCGTCGCCCTGGTCGGTGAGGAGGGGTTCGAGGTGGTTCAGCAGGGCGCGGCCCGCGTCCGGCAGGAGGACCGGCACGTAGGTGACGTTCGCGCCCTCGTCGCACCAGTTCACCGCGAGCCGCCGCGCCTGCGCGTGCGGGACGAGGTCGTCGCTGACGCCGGTGGCCAGCCGGACCGGGCTCGTCGGCGCGGTCCTGCCGATGCGCTGTTCGTCGAGGAAGGTCTGGAGGGCGGGCTCCTCGGCGACGACCTCGGAGATGGAGCTGCCGTCGTTCGTCCAGGCGGAGCTGTGTACGGAGCCGTAGGCGAGGAGCGCGTCCCCGACGCACATCGTGGACAGGTCGGCGAGGGCGGCCCGGCCCGCCGCGCCGAGGTGGGCGTCGACGATCGGTCCGAGCGCCGGGTCGGCCTGGACGAAGCCGTTGACCGCCCAGCCGAGGGCGCCGGCCAGGTCGCTGCCGTCGATGGCCGCGGTGACGGCGGTGAGTTCGGCGGGCGGGGCCCCCGCGTAGGTGCCGGAGAGGGTGATGTCCGGGGCGTAGGCGGGCTGGAGCTCGGCGGCCGCGGCGGCCGCGCCGCCGCCCTGGCTGTAGCCGAACAGGCCCACCCGCGAGGCGGCGGTGACCGAGGCGCCGGGGAGGTTCCGGGCGGCGCGTACGGCGTCCAGGACGGCGTGGGCGCCGTCGAGCCGGTTGACGTAGGTGTGGAGCCGGTCCGTGGCGCCGAGCCCGACGTAGTCGGTGACGACGACCGCGACGCCCTCGGCCAGCAGCCGGTAGATCGACAGGTCCTCGTAACCGACGGACACCGTCTGGCCGTTGAGGACCAGTGGGTACTGCAGGCCCATGGAGGCGGCGCACTGGTCGCCCTGTCCCATGGTGCCGGGGGCCAGCGCGACCAGCGGGCGGGCGCCGGGGCCGAGCCAGGGTGCGGTGGGCTCGATGTAGGCGCCGGTGACGGCGACGGGGTCGCCCGCCGAGTCGGTGGACTTGTACATCAGCCGGGTCGCGCTGCCCGGCAGCGGGCCGGGCAGGCTCGGCAGGCTCAGGGCCAGCGGGAGGGGTTCGCTGCGGACGAGGGCGCCGTCGGCCGTGGGCAGGGGGGCCGGCGGGTCGTAGAAGGCGGGGATGGTGACACCCCTGGAGACCTCCGCCTGGGAGGCCGTGGCCTGCAGGGTCTGGAGGCAGAGGCAGGCGGCAGCGGCGAGGGCGGTGGCCAGCAGGCGAACGCGGGCAGGCATGGGGAACCTCCTGGACGTGCTGGACGTGGGAGGTGCGGAGGACGTCCCCGGAGCGGCCGACGGGGCGGGTGCGGTTTACCCGACGGTAACGAGAAATGCCTTACCGGCGGTAGCAGCCGTCAGGTTACGGTTCAGTAATGTGACGCGCAGTCAACAGCGGTCCCGTGGACGCACATTCGCCCGAGAGCCCCGTCGACATGCACCCGGGCGGGCCCGACAGCGCGGAGCACGATGAGATGCTCCGCGCGTTCGAGCCCGCCCGGGACGCGCCGCGCGCGGCGTTCGAGAAGGGTCAGACCGAGTTGCGCCGGGTGCGCCACAGCAGCGCGCCCCCGGAGGCCAGCAGCAGCCCGCCGAAGACCGCGGGCCACAGGTGGGCGCCGGTCTCGGCGAGACCGCCCTGGACCGCCTGGGGCTCGGTCTGGGAGCCGGTGGCCGGGGTCTCCTGACCGGCCGGGGCGGCGACCGCGGTGTCGGTCGGCGTGGCGGCGGCAGCAGTGGTCGGCGCCTCGGTGTCGGGCCGCTGCGTCGGCTTGCTGATGACGCCGCCGCCCGACGACTTCGTGGTCGACGTCTTCTTCGGCGACGCGGTCGCGTAGACCCTCGGCAGCTCGGTGCCGCCGGCGGCGGGGGTGGAGGCGCTGTCCGAGGCGGGGGCGGTCTCGGTGACCGGGGTGTCGGCCGGGGGCTCGGACGACGGCTGCTCGGTCACCGGCTCGGACGGCTCCGCGCTCTGCGTCTCGGCCGGCGGGGCGACCGGGCTCGCGGTGTCGCTCCGCTCGGACGGCTCCGCACTCTCGGCCGGCGGCTGCTCGTCGGCCCCCGCACCGCACTTGCGGCCGGAGTTGATGCAGTCGACCATCTTCCGCATCAGGCTCTCGTCGAAGACGTTGATGAAGTCGCCGTGGTCGGTGACCGGCTTGTGCAGCTGCTCGGGGAACGAGTCCACCGCGAACAGCGGGACCGTGCGGCCGCCGTCCTGGAGGCTCGGCGCGTCCACGGCGTAGACGATGCGCTGCACCAGCTGCGGGATGGCCTGGAATCCGGCCGGGCAGCTGCCGTCGGGGGCTTCGAAGGCCACATGGGTGCGGTGGTTGGCGCTGTCGATGTTCCGGCCGTCCCAGCAGCTCTGGAACCTGAACGTGCGCACGACGTCACTGCCCGAGGGGCAGAGCGGGTACTTGTCCTTGAGCTGCCGGTCCTCGTAACCGGTACAGCTCCAGGAGGCGTTGGCGTTGGCCGGGCCGTTGACGAACGCCTTGGCGTCACCGGTGATGATGCGCAGCAGCCGCGGCATCTCGGTGACCTTGGAGGTCGGGTTGCCCTCGAAGGTCAGCGTGACCTCCTTGGCCGTGACGATCTGTCCGGCGTTGCCCTCGGTGCCGCCGCCCGGCTTGTCGGCGTCCCGCTCCTCCTTGCCGTTCTGCAGCCGCAGCACGGGCCAGTAGTACGTGGATTTGTCGCCCTGGTCCGCGCAGCTGGTGGCGGCGTTCGCCAGGTCCTGGTCGCTGGCGAAGGCGTTGTTGGACTGGTTGCCGATGTAGTCGTGGAAGTGGTGGGCGCCGTTGGAGACACCGGGCGCGACGATCACGTTGTCGGAGTTGAACAGGCCGTTCGCGTTGACGCCGCAGCTGGAGGAGAAGGTGCCGGTGGAGCCGCCGGACTGTTCGGCCGGGGTGTTGGCATTGGGCTGCACCGAGGTGATGTCCGCGTAGTCGGCGGCGACCGGGCCGTTGCCGCCCTGGCCGCCGGCGCCGGTGCCCTGACTCGGCGCGGCACTGCCCTGCCCGCTCTGGCTCGGCGTGGCACTGCCCTGGGGGGCCGCGGACTGCCCGTCGCCCTGGTTGGAGGAGCGCAGGGTGCAGGCGGCGAGGTCGTCCAGGCCCTGCGGGCGGTCGCCCTCACGGCCGATGGCGTCGGCGATGCGCTGGAGCGACTCGGACCGCTTCTCCTTCAGCGGGTTCATGATCGTCTGGTCGGCGAGGCCGGGGTTCTGCTCGATCGCCGCGGCGGACTCCGTGAGTTGCTGGTAGGCCGCCACGATCTGCTGGTCCAGCTGGGCGAGTTCGTTGTCGACGTCGGCCCGCGCCCCGTCGGGTACCGCCGTCAGCCGGCCGCCGACGTCGGGGCAGTAGATGGTGGGCGCGGACAGCACCTGGCCGGTGGCGACCTGGGCCTGCTGGTCCCCGCCGCCCTCGGTGGCCGAGGCATAGACGTTCACCGCGACCAGTCCTCCGCCGCCGAGCATCAGGGCGACCGCTGCGAAGGTCGCGCGTTGTGCGCCGGTCGGGCGTCTGCGCCTGTTGCGTCTCAAGGTCGTTCCCCTGCGTCTCGTGGTCGGCCGGACATGGAAATCCCCGGCCTTATACGGGCCGCGGCGCCACTGTGTTCAACAGACCCACGAATTCACGGCGACCTCACAGAAAGCGCGTGTTCCGGAACAGTTCCGGAACAGGGCGACGCGACCGACGGCAACGCCCCGGTGACCCAGAGAAAGCAATGGATGCGCGCGAAATGCCGTCCCGTGCGGTCGAGTTCCGAACGCTAAGACGAACATCACAAATACGTATCGGACATTACGCACTTCAACCTTCACACGAGTGACACAAGTTGGCTAAGTTGACGGGCAAGCCGCTCGGCTCCCCCCGGCGAATCCCGTCGGGCCGCGCGGCCTCCGCCGAATCCGGCGCCTCCCAGGGGCGTATCCGGAACCGGGGACCCAACCGAACCACTGGGGTGAATCGGCCGAACGTCCGTGAGGACGGCGGCCGTAGGGCATGCCTTCCGGACTTCACCGCCCGAACCCGACAGCTAACTCGGTAGGCGGAGTACGGAAGGAGCACGACCCCTCAATGGCGCCCGAGAGCCGTGACGAGGTTCGACAGCGGATCGACAGCCTCTACGACCAGGCCGAGAACGCCACCGGGAACTACAACGCCACGCGCGCGATGAGCGGGGGTTCGCGCTCCCGCGGTGTCCCGCTGTTCAAGCGGTCCCGTCGCGACGACCCGGGCCTCGACAACATCGCCCGGGAGTGGTTCGAGGGCGCCCGTTCGAAGCTGGGGCCGAGCGTCCCGGCCGCACTCCCCTCCGACCGGCAACCCGCCCGGCCCGGTCCGCGGCGGCCCGTCAGCGCCATGGCCGCCGACCTGCTCGGCCAGTTGGAGGGCTCCGGCCCGGCCCGGCTGGAGCTGACCGCGGGTCCGTCCGCGCAGACCGACATCGAGGTCGTCCGCGAGCCGCAGCGCCCGAGGCTGGAGCAGCGCGCGGTGGCCGCGCTCGAACCGGCCCCGGCAGCCCAGCCCGTGCCGACCGCACAGACCCCGTGGCCCACACCCGAGGCCCAGGCCGCGGCGCAGCAGTGGGCGGCGGCTCCCGCCGTCGGCATACCGAGCCAGCGGACCGACAGCGGCTCCTTCCGGGCCGACGCCCTCGCCGCCACCCGCGCGATCCCCGCGGTGACCGAGACGGGCGGCATCCCGATCGTGTCCGCGACCGACACCGGTACGTTCCGCATCATGACCCCGGGCGGTACCGGCGCCAGCCGTGCCACACCCCCGGCGGACCCGACCGGCTTCCGCGTCATGACCCCGGGCGGCTCGGGCACCGGCGGCTTCCCTGGTACGCCTCCGATGGACGCGGGCCCCGCCCCCGCCCCTGCCCAGGCCGCGGCTCCGACTCCGGCGGACACCAGCGGCTTCCGCATCATGACCCCGGGCGGCTCGGGCGCCGGGGCGTTCCCGGGTGTGCCTCCCATGGACATGAGCACCGCCCAGGCCGCGGCTCCGGCTGTGGGGGACAGCGGTTCCTTCCGCATCATGACGCCGGGCGCCACGGGCTCGTTCCCGATGCCGAACTCGTCCGACGCGGGAGCCTTCCCGACCGCGGACCCCATGAGCACCAGCGTGTTCCCGACCGCCGCCCCCACCGACTCCGGCGCCTTCCCGACCGCGGCGCCCGCCGCCGCTGCTCCCGCCCCGGCTCCGATGGACATGGGCGGCTTCCGGGTCATGTCGCCGAACGCGACCGCCGGTTACGCCGAGATGCCCCAGGCCGCCGCCGACACCGCCTACGCCGCCGGCGCGTACTCCACGGCGGCCCCCGCCACCCCCGCGCCCATGGCCCCCATGCAGCCGGCCGCCTCCTACGCCACGGCGCCCGCCCCCGACATGACCGGCGCCGCCTACGCGTACGCCGGAGACATGCCGCCCACCGACGCCGCGTATGCCTACGCCGGAGCCATACCGCCCGCCGACGCCGCGTATGCCTACGCCGGAGCCATGCCGCCCGCCGAGGCCGCTTACGCTTACGCCGGAGCCGTGCCAGCCGCCGAGGCCGCCTACGCCTACGCCGGAGCCATGCCGCCCACCGAGGCCGCCTACGCCTACGCCACCGCCGCGATGCCCACAGCGATGGCAACGCCCCCTGCCGCGATGCCCGCGTCGATGGCGGCACCCATGCAGGCGCCCATGGCGGCACCGATGCCCACGCCCATGTCGGCACCTGTGGCGGCACCGATGCCGACACCCATGGCGGCGCCCATGGCGGCGCCCATGGCGGCGCCCATGGCGGCGCCCATGGCGGCGCCCATGGCGGCGCCCATGGCGGCGCCCATGGCGGC